>CAZTGQ010000131.1:0-5366 GCA_964613345.1 uncultured Acidaminococcales bacterium
CCTTAGTTCTATCCTTTATTATTTGAGAACTATGGTCATCCATATTAAAGATAGCAGTTTTGCCGGTTTTCTTGTTCTCCTTCAGCTGCGTAAATAAAAGGGCCTTGGCTTCTCTGTAATTCTCAAAGGTACCATGAAAATCTAAATGGTCCTGAGTAATATTAGTTAAGGCAGCCACATCAAATTCAATACCTGCTACTCTATTTAAAGCTAGGGCGTGGCTGGATACCTCCATCACCACATAGTCACATTGAGCTTCCTTCATTCTGTATAGAGTTCTCTGCAGATCAACCACGTTAGGAGTGGTATTGTGAGACACCTCTACCTCATCCTCAATCATAGTATTAATAGTACCTATCAGGCCTACCCTATAGCCTGCTGCTCTTAAAATAGTGCGTACAATATTGGTCGTAGTAGTCTTACCATTTGTACCGGTAACACCTATCATGCGCATGCTTTCACTGGGATAATCATAAAACCAAGGTGCCAATTCTGTCATAGCTACATTAATGTCCGGCACTCTAATTACAGTTAGATTTTCCCTGGGTTCTACTTTTTCCTCCACCAAAACTGCAGTGGCACCACTGGCTAAAGCTTTGTCTATGTAGCTATGCCCGTCAGTTTTAGCTCCTTTAATACAAATAAAAAGATTTCCTTTTTCCACCGTTCTTGAGTCAATAGTCAACCCTGTAATGACTTTATCCACTGACCCACTTAAAACCTTTCCCTGCGACAATTCCCCCAAAAGTTCTTGAACGCTTTTCTCCCTTAGTATTCCCGCCCATAAACGAAAAGCAGCCCTTGGGCTGCTTTTCGGCTTTAACTAGCACCTAAACAGCACATTATTTTTTGGCATAACGAAGAGCAGGTTTTTCTTTACTCCCACTACTACCATGCATATAAATATTGCTACGTGCCGTTGCTAAACCCAGCTTAGAGCTTGCCAACTCTGTAATACGTTCTGGGCTTCTAAGCTTATCCACATCTATTTTTAAGGTTTCATTCTCTCCTAAAAGAGTAGCCTCCTGTTTTTTTAAATCCACTAAGGCCCCAGTACGCGTTACGTAGCTCTCACTGAGAACCACATTACCAAAATAGCAACAAATTCCGATAGTTACCAAAAAAAGCACCTGGTGTCTAAAGGCCTTGTAGCTTTTCTCCACCCTCTGCTTCGGCTGGAATTTTTTGGGTTGATATTCTTTATAGTCATAGAGACGATTATAGGTATAATCGTAATCGTATTTTCTCGCCAGCATGAGAGTTCTCCTCAATTATATTTTCACAGCACCTCTAAGCCTTGCACTACGGGCACGAGGATTATCCTCTAGCTCCTGAGCAGAAGGAATAAAATCTTGAGGCTTCTTGATAACAGGCTTTTTACCACACACACACACCGGTAATTCAGGTGGACAAGTGCAACCCTTGGCTAATCCCTTCAAGGTGTTTTTCACTATTCTGTCCTCTAGAGAGTGAAAAGTGATTACCCCAATTCGTCCACCCGGTGCCAAGCGTTCCACTGCTTCTGTAACAACCCTGCCTAAAATACCCAGCTCATTGTTAACCTCGATGCGGATTGCTTGAAATGTTCGCTTCGCAGGATGAGGACCGTCCTGCCGTGCGCCTTTTGGTATAGCTTTTTTTATTACCTCCACCAGTTCCCCGGTAGTAGTAAGCGGTTTGTTTTGACGCTGAGCAACAATAAATTGCGCAATACGTCTACTCCAGCGTTCTTCTCCAAAGCTATGAATAATATTATCCAGCTCATCTTCCTTATAATGATTCACCACATATTCAGCGGTAAGGGTCTTAGCTTGATCCATCCGCATATCCAAGGGTCCATCATGCATGTAGGAGAAGCCTCGCTCCGGAGTATCTAATTGGTAGGAGGAAACTCCTAAATCAAAAAATATTCCGGTTATCCTACCTATGTTTAAACTATCTAGTACTGCGCTAAAATCCTTAAAATTACTCTTCACAATATGAATTTGACACTGAGCATCCGCCAGTCTGGCTGTGGAAGCCTTTATAGCATCCTCATCCTGATCTATACCCACCAAGGTTCCTTGAGCAGATAGCCTTTGAGCAAAGTGAAGAGAATGACCAGCTCCACCCATAGTACAATCTACATAAATACCTTGAGGATCTGTAATTAGCCAATCTACACTTTCCTTTAAGAGAACGCTTTTATGTGCAAATTCCATTGAGTATCCACCTATTCAAGATCTAATTCTTCTACTAAAGCCACAACGTCTTTTTCTACTTCCGCATTATAAGCTGCATAACGCTGAGCATCCCAAATTTCTGCTTTGGCGCCTACTCCAACTATTAAGGCAACTGTTTCCAGCTTCCCGTAGGTTCTTAAATTTAGAGGTAAAAGTATTCTGCCCTGTTTATCCGGTTCTGCTTCTACAGCACCACCAAAAATAAAACGAGAAACATCTCTTTCTTTTTGCTTGGGCATCATTTTAGTGGCAAAGCTATTCTTCAGCTTCTCCCACTCATCTAGAGGGAAAACATCTAGGCATCCATCAACGCCCTTGGTGACAATGAATTTTTTGCCTAATTCTTCTCGTAGCTTTGCAGGCATAAAAAGGCGACCCTTAGCATCAATGCTATGTTCAAATTCTCCCATTAACATTTTAGGTCACCTACCTTTCCACCACTTTTCACCACTTTTCACCATTATAATGCGTTTTTCCGAAAAAATCAACATTATATGCTATTTTTTGCTTATTTTAGGTAAAAAAATTAAAACTATCCTTGAAAGAGATAGTTTTAGTAAAATTTAAAATATCATTATCAATTTTATTTATGTGTGCAATAGAAAGATATTATCATAAAACACTTGAGCGAACACCGGTTATCACATATAATAAAAAAGTGTCGTTTTTATGATATTTTTGTGAACATCGAGAGGAGAAAAAAGACAAATGACCATTTCAGCATTAGCGGCTAAGCTCTATCCCCATGCCCAAGAGCTGCGCCATCAGCTCCATCAAAATCCAGAGCTGGGAAACAAAGAAATAAAAACCAGCGAATTAATTCGCCAAGAGCTTACTGCCTTAGGTATCGAAATGCAAGCTTTACCTGGAATGCCCACCGCCGTCACTGCTGTAATTTACGGAGGTAAGCCGGGAAAGACTGTAGGTATTAGAGAAGATATTGATGCTCTCCCCTTGGTAGAAGAAACCGGACTACCCTACGCCAGCACAAACGGTGCTGCTCACGCCTGTGGACATGACATTCACTGTGCCACCTTACTTTTAACAGCAGCCATTTTACAAGAAAAACGTGCGGAGCTTGCCGGCAATGTTCGTCTTATTTTTCAACCGGCCGAGGAATTAGCCTCCGGTGCTTTAGATATGCTCAAGGCTGGTATCATGGAATTGGAGCCAAAATGCGATACTGTTATTGGCCTTCATTGTTCACCGGAGTTCCAAGTAGGACATGTTGGCTTTATTAAGGGTGCAGCTAACGCCTCTACGGACCTAGTAAATATTACCGTAGTGGGCAAGGGCGGTCATGGTGCTCATCCCTATCGCTGCGTAGATCCCATTGTTACCAGTGCTTATATGTTAACCCAATTACAGACCATCGTGTCCAGAGAAAATCCTGCGGTACAACCTGCTGTGCTTACCTTCGGTAGCATTCACGGCGGAACAGCCTGCAATATTATTCCTACGGAGGTAAAGCTAACCGGTACCCTCAGAGCTTTCAACGAAGAAGGTCGCCACAAAATGTGGGAAGCTATTAAAAGAGTAGCCCAAAATTCTTGTGAAGCTATGCGTGCCACTGCTCAAGTAGAAATCATCGAAGGTGTTCCTTCCTTACAAAATGCACCGGAAATAATCGATGGTCTGGTAAAAGCAGCCACCGCTACCTTAGGTGCGGACAAGGTACATATGCTTCCAGCTCCTTCTCCCGGTTCCGATGATATTTCCTGCTTCTGTAATTTAGTTCCCGGTGCTCAATTCAGATTGGGCAGCGCTACTCACGACCCTAACAGCCAAATCGGACTTCATAATCCCAAAAATATATTTGGCGACGAAGGCCTACAAGCAGGTGCTGCAGTTATGGCGCAATTTACGCTAGATTATTTAAAATAAAAATCACAAATCCACTTAGAGGTGACTAAATGAACGGTAAAAAAATTAATATTCCCACAACCTGTGCTCTACTTTTCATACTGATGATTGTCTGTGCTGTTTTGACTTGGATTGTTCCTGCAGGTAAATATAATACTGAGGTAGTAGGCAAGGTTACCAAGGTTATTGCTGGTACCTATCATGTCATTCCCAGCTCTCCCCAAGGTCCTTGGGCTTTAATGCAAGCAGTTTTGGCAGGGTTTAATAAAGCTGCCAGACTTATTTTCATGATTATGTTCTGCGGTGGTGCTGTAGAAATTTTAGAAAAAAGTGGCGCTATTAAGGCTGCCTTTGGTAAGCTAGCCACCAAGAAAAATTTAAACGTCAAGGTTTTAGTATTCTGCGTTATGGCTTTCATGTCCATTGGTGGTGCTGCCGGCGTTTTTGCAAATCCCGTAGTAGCCCTCATTCCTATTGGTATTATTTTAGCAACCAGTCTTGGCTATGATAGCTTTACCGGCTTCTTATTGGTTTACATGGGTGCCTATTCCGGCTTCAACGTAGGCTGGGCTAACGCTTCTACTATAGGTACAGCGCAACCCATTGCTGAACTGCCTATTTTCTCCGGTTTTTCCGTGCGTGTAGTTTTAAATATCATTAACTTTGCTATTTGCTACTACTTCACTCTTAAATATATGAATACTATTAAAGCTACTCCTACAGCCAGCTTAAACTATGAGGAGGGCATGTTAGAGTCCCAATACATGGGACTGCCTGCTGAAGCTATGGATGCTAATATTGATAGCACCTTAAATACTAAGCATATCATCAGTCTTTTAGGCTTAGTAGCTGCTATCGCAGTTATTCTCGTTGGTTCCATTAATTACAAATGGAGCTTCGACCATATCTCCACTGTTTTCTTCATTCTCTCTGTTTGTACCGGTTTACTTAACGGCATGGGTATCAACGGCACCACCAAGGAATTCATCGCTGGCTGTGCTAAAATGCTTAATGCTGCCTTTATCGTTGGCTTTGCTAATGGCATCTCCATTATTTTAGCTAACGGACAAATCTTAAATACTATTGTCTATTGGCTCTCCATTCCCATGAGCTATATGGGACCAATTATGGGCGCCAACTTTATGTTCATCGCTAATCTGTTCATTAATCTTTTCATTCCCTCCGGTTCCGGACAAGCAGCAGCAGTTATGCCTTTAATGGTACCTGTAGCTGATTTGGCAGGTATTACCAGACAGGTTGCAGTACAAGCCTTCCAGTTTG
>CAZTGQ010000132.1:0-5363 GCA_964613345.1 uncultured Acidaminococcales bacterium
TGATTAGTGCTTCTGGCGATTTTTTCTAGGGGTTCATTGTGTTACAGCCCCTTTTGTCGAAGTATATCGGTATTACATAATACCCATGGCCATACCAACAAGAATCATAATGATGGAAACCGGAATCATATATTTGATTGAATACAGAATATGATCTTTTAGTTCTACCCCAGCTAAACCGATAGCTAAGAAAGTAGTTGGTACGCAAGGAGAAATAGGCACACCAATGTTTTCGCCTACAAGCATTGCTAAACCTACTTGCTCAGGATTACCGCCTACACCCTTAACAACCTCGCCAACGATAGGTAGGAGAGAATAATAATATAGATCTGGGCTAAATACTAAACCAACCAAGGGTCCAATAAAGCCGATAATACGTCCTGCATGAACTAAAAGAGCTTCAGGTAATGCACCTAAAATCATATTAGCAATAGCTAAGGTCATGCCTGAATCCTTGAAAATACCCAAGAAAACACCTGCTGCCAAGAAGGTTGCAGCGGTACCTACAGCTGTAGGAGCATGGTCTTGAATACGTTGATCCTGTTCCTTTAAGCCTCTATAGTTAATAAAGAGAGCACCTGCAGTACCAAGCATGAAGGCTAGGTAAGCGGGAATTTTAGTAAGAATCATGGATACAATAATAATAAGAGTTAAAAGAAGATTAACCCCGATGAATTGAGGACGCTTTAAAGCACTTTCTTCTTCAGTAAGTACAACCTCTGCGGCTACTGCCTTATCAAAATAATCATCGCCATATTCCTTGCACAGACGACGCTTATCCTTTAAGCCAAAGAATACAGCTAAAGCTAAAGCCAAAACCATACCTAGAATTTCTATAGGCAAAACCTTAGTCCACAAAGCTTGAGGTGTGGTAGTGAATCATAAATTAGTAACGGTTGTAGCTGTACGAATAATAGTACCGCCCCAAGGAACCATATTCCAGTTACCGCATACAATACCTAAAATACATAATAAGCTAAAAACGTTTAACTTTAACTTTTTAAACAAGGGAAGCATAGCAGGGATGGTAACCAAATAAGTTGTAGCAGTAGCACCATCTGCCTGAGAAACAAGTGCAATAAGAGCAGTAGTAATGTAAATCATTACAGGGTTTTTACCGGAAATTTTGGTTAAACCTTTAACGATGGGATCGAACATACCTGCATCGCTCATGATACCAAAATAAATAATAGAGAAAATAAACAAAGTTGCGTTAGACATAGTTGTTTTAACGCCATTAGCCGCCCATTTATAGAACAGTTGAGCAAATTGTCCCTGCAAGGTCAGCACTTCTCCCTTAGGACCGGTATAACCAACTGTAAAAATAAGAATAGCAGCTGCAATTAAAGGTAAAGCAATAAACGCTACAACCGGTGAAACCTTATTTTTAAGCAAAACATACATCATGACTAAAATCATAATTATTGCTACTGTTGCTATCATATAATTCACCTCTTATTTAGTTTTATAGGCTGCCATAGCCCATATCAAGCACTCTATTTATTTAAGGCAAGGAGTTTCCTTTTCAATCTTTGTATGATGTCCACTGTAAACCCCGGGGATATCCTGAACCTGCTTTTTAGCTACGGCTAAAATTTTGGAGAACTCAATACCTGTATCATAGCCCATTTCATTGAGTACCCACACCATGTCTTCTGTAGAAAGGTTACCGGATGCTCCAGGAGCAAAAGGACAACCACCTAAACCACCTAAAGCAGATTGTATCTCCGTAACGCCTGCTTCTATGGCTGCTAGGGTATTAGCAACACCCAAGCCTCTGGTATCATGAATATGTACCTGTAGCTCCAAATCAGGATAAGCCTCCTTAATTGCTAACACAAAGTCCTTCACCTGCTTAGGATCGGCAATACCAATGGTATCGCAAATAGTGCAGACCTTCATGCCCAAATCTTTATAGGGTTTAAGGAAAGCAATTAAAGGAGCTACCTCTCTATACTTGCCCTCAAAAGGACAGCCAAAGGCTGTAGCAATATCCACAATTACATCCATGTCAGGATATGCCTCTCTAATTTCCTTATAAGCCTCCAAAGATTGTTCATGAGTGCGATTAATATTCGCCTTATTGTGAGACTTACTAAGTGATACTACATACGCAATCCTACGTAAACCAAGCTCATAAGCATTTTTAGCGCCCCTCAAATTTGGCACCAGTGCAAATAAATCTAAATCTTTATGTTTACCTAACAAAGCCTTTGTTACGTCAGCTGCATCTGCTAATTGGGGAATAGCCTTCGGACTGACAAAAGAGGTAAACTCAATATGCTTAGCTCCTGCAGCAATGATTTCCTCAATAATTTCTAGTTTCTTTTCTGTGGAAATCATAGCACACTGTACACTCTGAAAACCATCACGAGGTCCAACCTCTACAATATTTATTTTCTTGTTCATTTCTCTCACTCCTTAAATTACACCTTTATCCTTCAACTCCTGCTGCTTACCAGCATCTAGATTAAGCCAGGTTCCATAAATATCTAAATTGTCTTCACCCAAAAGAGGTGCAGGCTTTCTAGGAACAGCCTTGGTACGAGTGAATTTTTGAGGTGCAGCGGTAACATTTAGCTTGCCAATGCCCGGTTGATCAATTTCAGGGAACATCCCACGAGCCACAGCAATTTGAGGATCCTTTACCAAACGGTCAATAGTATTTACCGCACTGGCAGGACACCCTGCCCCATTTAAGAGAGTATCAACCTCTTCAATAGTATGCTGAGAAGTCCACTCTGCCACGATTTTACCAATTTCCTCGTGATTGGCCACGCGATCTCTAATCTCTTTAAATTTAGGATTATCAATCAATTCCGGCTTACCCATCACATTACATAAAATTGCAAAAAGCTTATTATTACCGGCTGCCACAATAACGTTACCATCCTTAGCGGGGAAAGAATCGTACGGATAAGTAGATTCGTAACGATTACCAATGCGCTGAGGAATACGTCCTGTGGCTTGGTAAATCATAGTAATATTTTCCATGGAAGATGCAACGGCATCAACTAAGGCCACATCTACCTTTTCACCTAAGCCTGTTTTTTGGCAATTAACTAAAGCTGCTAGGACACCGATGGTCATGTTTAAGCCGCCTAAAACATCTCCCATAGGAGTTCCTGATCTGGTAGGTTGTCCGCCCGGCCAGCCGGTGGTGCTCATGAGACCGCCCATAGCCTGTCCTACAATATCATAGCCGGCTCTTTTACTATAAGGGCCTGTATGTCCAAAACCGGATACAGCTCCGTAAATAATTCTGGGATTAACTTCTTTAAGCACATCATAACCCAAGCCTAATTTTTCCATGGTACCTGGACGATAATTTTCAATGATCACATCAGCCTTTTTAACTAGCTCCTTGAAAATCTCCTTGCCCTCTGGTTCCTTCAAATTCAAAGTGATACCACGCTTGCTACGATTAAAGTTGGCATAATACACGCTATTGTCATTAATAAAGGGGCCCATTTTACGAGTATCATCGCCACCCTTAGGATTTTCCACCTTAATAACATTAGCGCCCATATCTGCAAGCAGCATGCCGCAATATGGCCCTGCCAAAACTCTGGTCAAATCTAAAACTACTACGCCTTCCAAAAGTCCTTTTTCCATTTCTTCCGCTCACTTTCTCTTTAATCTTTTTTAAAGCCTAATAAAATTTGCACCTCCCCATTTTTTTCTTTCACATTATCCCCATTAGCAAAAGGTGTGCCAATTTTTACTTCCAATCTGGAGGGTGGCTTATTTACTCACTATTTTTTCTTATTTTTTTATATACTGGAAAATTCAGCATATAAATCAGCTCTTACTTCCCAGCATTTTTGTGTACTAAAAAAGCACATAACTGTATCGCTTTGTTTTAAAACGATACAGTTATGTGCTTAAAAAGGGGAAATTCTCTTCTAATTTTAATTTTTGACTAGGCCTTGTTTACCACCCATTGCCGGGGCCTTTCTTCCTTTAAAGCTTTCACATTTTCCACAATCATGGGAATAATATTATCACCAATATCTGCAACGCCGCCACCAATATGGGGCGTAACAATAATATTAGGATTAGCAACCAGCTGACCTGCATGAGCTTCATCCTCGGCGCAATCTATGCCAGCTCCGGCTAATTTACCGTTATTAACTGCTTCTAATACCGCTTAATCTGCTTTACCGGTTCTACAGATAATTAGCCGTTTCTTCACAACACTTTTATTGTACTATTACGTCTTCCTTTCTTGAGCTAGAAATTTCAACAGCCTACATCCACAATTTTTTACCATATTACGACCATAGTTTCTGTGTTATAATGAAGGCAAATTTTTCTGGGAGGCTCTTATGTTTAAAAATTATCAATATTTTTTGATTTTAGTAGAAGAAATGAATATTTCTAAAGCAGCTTCTCGCCTATTCATTACACATCAAAATCTCAGCAAATATTTATCTAATCTAGAAACAGAATTAGGAGTGATCTTATTTAACCGTAAGCCAGTTTTTTCCTTAACTATTGCCGGCAGAATTTTATATGACTCTTTTCGTCAAACTGAGCTTTTAGAGCAAAATGTTTTAAGTCAATATACAGATTTGCGCGAGGATAAAATTGGAGAAATACGCATTGGCACTACAGAAGGGCGCTTTCGCATTATCATACCCGACATTATCAGCCAATTCAAAGAAAAATATCCTCAAATCCACTTAAAGGTAGAAAGCACCTCTTCTATTGAGATGCGTAAACAAATAAAAGAAAATAAATTAGACTTTGCCATTTCCAATATTCCTGCCAATAAAGACCCTGCTCTCAAATATCATGAAGTTCTAGAAGAAAATATCTATCTGGTAATTAGTGACCATATGCTACAGCAATATTTAGGTAAAGACTGGCTAAAACTAAAAAAAGAGTTACATAAGGGTGCCGATTTAAGACTCTTTACCGAAGTTCCCTTTGCACTCAATCAAACCTACTTTAATTCTCACATTCTCATTGAGCGGCATTTATCAAAGCTAGGCGTAAAGCTAAACTGTATTCATACCTCCAATCATCCTGACTTGCACCATATGATGTCAGCTAGAGATTATGTAGCTAGTTTCTGTTTAACCATGTACTTAAAGCCTCTGCAAAAGCTCATTCGTGAAAGCGAAAATGTTTTAAACGTCTTTCCCCTCAAAAATTTTACAGCAAGAAACCATATTGGTATCAGCTATGTCAAAAACCGCAGCTTTTCAGCTCCTGCCAAGGACCTAATCAAAATTGTCAAAAAGAAGTGCGAAAGCTTTACGCAATACGATTTATAAAAACAAAAGCCACAGATTCGATTGACATGATACCCCTTAAGTAGACAAGGTAAATAATCAAATGTCAAATAGGGGCAGCAT
>CAZTGQ010000133.1:0-808 GCA_964613345.1 uncultured Acidaminococcales bacterium
TTCAACGCCCTCAAGCTAAAACTAGCCCACCTATCTTAGCAATCCTCAAAGCCTTCCCCTATGGGGAAGGGGGACCGCTTGCGGTGGATGAGGGAAAAGCAATATGCTTATCATATAATGAAGCCCTAAACTACGGTGCTAGCGTAGCTTAGGGCTTTAGGTCAAAGTAGGAGGTCGTATTTTCTAGCTCCATAGAAAAATCTGAGTACATAGACAGTTTTCGTATTTTCATCTAGGCGATAAACCATAATATAATTTTGTATTACCGCACGTCTGTAGTTCATATCCCGTAATCTTGTATCTAAACATCGGCTGTGCATCAGAGGCGTATGTGAGAGATTTTTATAGCAGTCGTCTACATTAGTGAGAAAATCCTCCGCTGCCGTTGGATTTGAGAGGTTGTCAGTGATATACCTTATGATTTTTTCTAAATCATTAAGGGCTAAATCAGTTGCAATTACTTTATACATTTAATTTAGTCCTCAGGTTTTTAAGACTTTCTCTAGCATTATTGACTTTTCCTTGAATAATTTGCTCTTCAGCTTGTTCTAATTTTGTATAAACGTCTAACTTGGCCATTTTTTCGTCATAAGTTTTTAAACTCATGATGACCATATCGCCGTAACCATTTTTTGTAATGTAAATGGGTTCATTGGTTTGGTTACACAGATTGGAAATAGCTGCGGTATCTTTTAAATCTCTAATGGGTATGATGGTTGACATTATAATCACTCCCTTCGTGGGATAATTATACCATAAAAAAGATACGATAACTACATATAGTTAATAGGTGATGAACTTGCGCACT
>CAZTGQ010000133.1:908-5352 GCA_964613345.1 uncultured Acidaminococcales bacterium
GCTCTAAAGCCTTCCCCTTAGGGGAAGGGGGACCGCTTGCGGTGGATGAGGGAAAGCCAACAAGCGACAGTAAGGCAAAGGTGATGAACTTGCGCACTGCTCTAAAGCCTTCCCCTTAGGGGAAGGGGGACCGCTTGCGGTGGATGAGGGAAAACCAAAAATCTAGGTGGTCTAGTTTTGCTCTCGGGCTGGTCAAAGAATTCTAATTTACTTGTAAAAAATCCTCCTCGGCCAACTCGCCCAGTGGGCTCAAACAGTGGCCTTAGCTTACATTTTTTTACTAGCGTCTAGTTGTTATAATGTCCTTTGCAGGACAAAATTTCAAGAGTGTTGTTTTTTATTCGATACACGAATCTGTTTGTTTCATCAATGCGGCGACTCCAAAAACCGGACAATTCACCTTTTAAAGGTTCTGGTTTACCGATACCAGAAAATGGTGAGCGGTCAACATCTTTCAAGATTTTGTTGATACGAGTTAAAGTTTTTTTATCTTCTGTTTGCCAGGATAGATAGTCATCCCAGGCTTCATCGAACCAAATCTTTTTCATGCTTACTCCACCTGAATAGGCTCGTGTTCTTTACCCATTCCTTTATCTAAAGCTTCAATACCGCGACGTAAATGAGCTAAATTGCTTTCAGAGTAAAAGGGATCACCACAAACTTCAAAAGGAAGGCGTCTATCTCTAGAAACTTTAATTGCAAAAAGTTTAAATGCTGTAGTCATTGAAAGGCCCATTTCTTTGCAAGCTTTTTCCATATCTTTTTTTAAATTGCTATCTAGACGAATATTAACCATAGTTTGTGCCATTGTTTTTACCTCCTTGTACTTATTTACTAAATAAAAGATAACATGAATAGTAAATAGTGTCAAGCTAATAGATATATTTATGCTATATAATTGATTTACAAAATCATATATAAGTAAAACAAATTTAGGCTGAGATTAAGATTTTAGAGATTTTACATAAATTGTTTAGGACAAGGGCAGAACCTCAAAACAGTATCAACGGAGATAAATTACGTTCCTTTTGGGGAGTTGCTTCTAGTGGCAAGAAAGTCAACGAACTGGTAAAAGTTGTACAGCCAGCGGGACGTGATCGCCTGGGTAATTTTGTACCAGATTTTGCTAGATACAATGATGTTGTTTTATTCGGGGAGGTGTGGTCTCGCAATGCCAAGCTCTTCTTCTTGTTGTAAAATTGGTCACTTCCCTCAAAGCCTTCCCTTTAGCCAAAGCTGTGGACGTAGGCACCTTTCCAAAGCCTTCCCCTTAAGCAAGCATTGTGGCAGCGTTTTAAGCCTTCCCCTATGGGGAAGGGGGACCGCTTGCGGTGGATGAGGATTAGGGTGATTTGGTTTTGCCAGAAAGTAAAGTTGCTATGTTTTACGGTAATAAAGTATAATAAGCTAAGATTGGAGGGGGAAATATGGTGCTTAAAAATAAACTGGGCATAACTGATGTCACAGAATTAGCAAGAACTGAAGAAAAAATAACTAAAGAAAAAATAACTAAAGAAAAAATAACTAAAGAAAAGGCCATAGATCTTTTCCTCAGCGGTTACTTAGATAAATTGGCCCCTGGGACTTTCGATACGTTGGCTAAAATACATGGTTATATTTTTGGTGATATTTATGAGTTTGCCGGTAAAATTCGTCAAGTAAATATTGCTAAAGGCAATTTTCGCTTTGCTCCGGTGATGTATCTTCAAACGGCTTTGGAGCACATTGACAAGTTACCTCAGGACACTTTTGAAGAAATTATAGAGAAATATGTAGAGATGAATATTGCCCATCCCTTTAGAGAGGGTAATGGCAGAAGTATGAGAATTTGGTTGGATTTACTTTTAAAAAGACAATTGAAGTTGGTAGTGGACTGGAGTCTTGTGGATAAAAATGATTATCTTTTAGCTATGGAACGAAGTCCTGTTAAAGATGTGGAAATTAAAGTTTTACTTAAGGCTGCTCTAACTAAGAAAATTGATGATGCACAAGTGTATATGAAGGGCATCGACCATAGTTATTTTTATGAAGGTTATTCTTTATATGAAACTGAGAAGTTGAAAAAATAATGCGTTTGATAACGATAGGGTCCCAAATTACGGTGTTGCCGTGGTTTGGGACTCTATTCTATTTTCATTACGGGAAAATAGGTACTTCTCAATACCTTGCCCTTTAGCCAAAGCTGTGGACGTAGGCACCTTCCCAAAGCCTTCCCCTCAAGCAAGCATTGTGGCAGCGTTTTAAGCCTTCCCCTTAGGGGAAGGGGGGACCGCTTGCGGTGGATGAGGGAAAAGGCAACAAGCGACAGTAGGCAAAGGTGGTGAACTTGCGCACTGCCCTAAAGCCTTCCCCTTAGGGGAAGGGGGACCGCTTGCGGTGGATGAGGAAAAAGTTGTTTTAAAAATAAAACGGGAGAATATAGAGATAGTTGGTCTTAGCTGTAATAATACAGGAGTTTTTTACAAGACAAATATATTGGCAAAATGGTATAATAAATTATTATAGGAAGTTATATGTATGTACGGGTGTATTGTTATTCATGCATGAATTAAGAAATACTTGTATAGGGGGAGATTAATTTTGCTACCGGAAGAATTGGCAAGAATAAAAATAGACAAGCAACTTAACCGCGCTGGCTGGGAGATTGTTTCTCGCAGTGAATATGTACCAAATTATTCTTCTGCTGTTAAAGAAGCGCTTATGCAAGGAAATAAAGAAAGTGATTATCTTCTGTTTGTGGAGGACAAAGCAATCGCTGTTGTTGAAGCAAAGAAAGAATCAAATGACTTAGGTGAAGTTGTTGTACAACAGGCGGAAAATTACTCCGTGCACCCACAAAATTGGTATGGACTATGGTTTGCACATCAGATACCATTGGTCTATCTTGCAAATGGTAATAAAATTTATTTTAAAAATATGCTTGAGCCAGATTCTGATTATGTCGAAATTAATGAAATGCATTCTCCCAAAAAAATGCTGCAACTAATTAAAAAAGATTCAGAGTATGGAGCTTTACCAAGAATCGAAAAAGCAGGCTTACGAGATTGTCAATATGATGCAGAAATCAATCTTGAATCATCTCTTAAAGCAGGTAAGAAAAAGGCTCTCGCAATTCTTGCAACAGGTTCTGGAAAAACATACCTTGCTTGCCTTGCATCATACAGACTTTTGAACTATACCCATACTAAGCGAGTGCTGTTCTTGGTCGATAGAAATAATCTTGCAAAACAGACGGAAACAGAATTTACACAGTTTACAAGAACTGAAAACGGAAAAGCACTCAGTGACTTGTATAGAATCAATCGATTGAAACGCAAAGAAGACATCAATGGTGATATCGTGATTTCTACAATCCAAAAACTGTTTACAATATTGACAGGTAGTACACTTCCTGATGAAAGTGACGATGATAAAGAAGATGAAATTTTATCTACCACAGAAGATAATGAATCCACTGCACCAATAGATTTAGGAGAAAATTTGAAGTTGGCACCGGACTACTTCCAATTTATAGTGATCGATGAGTGTCACCGTTCCATTTATGGCAAGTGGAAAGCAGTTTTAGATTACTTCAAAGATGCTAAAATTCTTGGCTTAACAGCTACTCCCACTGAAGAAGCCTATGCCTTTTTCAACAAGAACGTTATTGAAGAGTATACCTATGATGAATCAGTTGTTGATGGTGTAAATGCTCCTGCTCGTGTTTATAGAATAACAACCAATGTGACAGAGCATGGCGGAACAATTAAGTCTGGGGATATGATTCGTGAGCAAAGTAAACGAGACGGAAACACACACGAATCTATTTTTAGAGAAAATTCTGTTGAATATGGCGCAAACCTGTTAGACCGTTCTGTAATCAATCCAAATCAGATAGCTACAGTTTTAGCAACATATCGTGATATAGTCTATACAGAACTCTACGAAGATAGAAATGAGAGTTGGGAATATGTTCCCAAAACATTGATTTTTGCCAAAAATGATAATCACGCTTCGCAGATAGTCGAGATCGCAAAACAGGTATTTGCAGAGAAATTCAGTACGGGAAAAGTTCCAGATAATTTTGTGAAGAAAATTACTTATTCCGCTGGTGATTCCAATGCGCTAATCAGAGAGCTTCGTAATGAAAAGGAATTCAGAATTGCTGTTACTGTAACGCTTGTGGCTACAGGAACAGATGTACGACCTCTTGAAGTTGTTCTCTTTATGAATGACGTAAAATCTGAAATTTTGTACACGCAGATGAAAGGTCGTGGCTGTCGAGTAATCCTTGATGATAAGCTGCGTGAAGTCACACCGAATGCAAATACGAAAAACTGGTTCTATATTGTGGATGCTGTTGGTGTTACCGAGCATAACAAACCAATGCCCAAACCTGGGAATGGAACTAATTCGACAAAGAGAGTTCCAACTCTTGAAACTTTGTTAGAATATCTTGCTCATG
>CAZTGQ010000134.1:0-4075 GCA_964613345.1 uncultured Acidaminococcales bacterium
GATTAGTGCTTCTGGCGATTTTTTCTAGGGGTTCATTGTGTTACAGCCCCTTTTAAATTGTCTCTTTACATTCCCTTAGTATAGGTAAAAGTATCCAAGGTCTGGGTAATTTTTTCTTCCAAGCTCTTAGGCAAACCTTCAATATTAATATTTAAAAAGCCTCTGACGATAGTAGCCGTAGCCTCTTCCTCGTCTAAGCCCCTAGCCATGAGATACTCAATTTCCTCTGGGTTAACCTTACCCACTGCCGCCTCATGACTGAGGTCAGCATTACCGGTATGCGCATCCAGCTCCGGAATGGCATGAATCCGTCCCTTATCACTGAGCATAAGACCATTACATTCTAGATGCGCCTTACTTTCTTCAGCCAGACCACGAAGACAACCGCGATTGATAATGGTGCCTCCGGTAGAAATAGAACGAGTGATAATTTCCGACTTGGTTCCCTCCACCTCTAAAGAAGCTTCGCCACCAATGTCTAAGTGAGCTCCCTCCGGTGCAATTAAAATAGAATTTAAGCGGGAGGTTGCGCCCCTTCCCACCAAACGGGTAATAGGATACATCTGAACATCAGCAACCTTATCCATGCACACGTAGTTGGACATGTACAGGCCGCCTTCTTCTACGATAGCCACCGTACGAGGGCGTACTGCTACCTCCTTGCCCCAGCTGTGAATCATAGTAAAGGTCATTTTAGCATTCTTACCGATATAAAATTCGCTAATGCCAATATGCACACCTTTTTCTACCGAGGGGTCGCTGGCACAGCCAGAAATAATATTGAGCTCAGCCCCTTCTTCTAGGACAATAACATTATGTACTCTTTGTAATTGCTCTTCATGACTGATGAAAACACAGGCCTGGAGTGGAGCTTCTATTTTAACCCCTTTTTTCACATGGATGAAATAGCCAGTTTCCTTCTCCAAAGCAGTTTTGGCCGTATATTTGTCTTTGCCCGGGTCCACAGCCTTCCACCAATACTTTTCTACCATGTCTGGATACTTCTGTGCTGCCTCACCTGTATTCATCAGTGTAAGGGGCGTGTCAGGCTTAACCTCTACCTTAGTAGCGGCATTATCCACTTGAACAAAGGTAGCACTTCTATTGGTATCATCCAATTCAATACCAACCTTTTCTAGCTTGGCTCTTCCTTGATTGGACAAATCACCTAAGGTTTTAGCATGAATAGCATCTGTATCATCATAAGTGTTTAAATCTAAGTCTTTACCATAGGCCGCTTCCTTAGCTAAAGCTGCCGCTAACTTTCCTTTATCTAAAGTCATATTAAAACCTCCCACAGCCCTGTGCAATGCATTTTTCGTAGCCATCCTTGGTAATACGTGCCAGCATTTCTGTAGGCTCTCCGGAAGCAGCAATAGTTCCCTCGTAAAGAATATGACCTACCTGAGCAGGCACATATTTCAAGATGTGACCAATATGAGTAATAATCAAGCCTGAACGAGTACTGCCAGCCAAGGGATTAATATTTTCGAAGGGACATTCTTTACCGCAGCAGGCTGCTAGCTTACCGCATTCCTTACCGCCACATTGACGATTATTAGTATTATTTAAAATATAATTGGCCGCTCTGCCTACTAAAGCAATATTTTCCACATCCACACCGGATTCCGGTTCATCCAAAAGGAGGAGCTGAGGCTCCTGCGCTAAAAGCTGCAAAAGCTCACTGCGCTTAATTTCGCCACCGGAAAAGCCTTCATTGACATAGCGGTCCAAAAACTGATCTAAGCCCATCCATTTAGCCATAGCTTCCGTAGCCTCAGGATTGTTACCGCAAATATTAACCATTTGCCGCAAGGTAAGGCCCTTAATAGTAGGAGGACGTTGAATCATCACTCCCACACCTAATTTAGCTCTGGCGAAAACAGGCATATGAGTAATATCAGTGCCATTAAAAATAATTTTACCACTGGTTATAGTATAACGGTCAAAACCCATAATAGTACTAATTAAAGTTGATTTACCGGTACCGTTAGGTCCAAAAAGCACATGAACCTCTCCCGGAGCAATATGCAGATTAATATCCTTTAAGATCTCTCTATCATCTACAGAAACGCATAAGTGTTCTATTTTTAACATGTGTCTACCTCCCCGAACTTTCAGTCTAAATCATACTATGTAGGTGCACAATAGTCAAGATTAGAGAAAATTAGGCAATCCGCTTTTTATGTGCTAAAATAATACTGCTTATATATAGTTGAAAGGATGATTATTTTGCATCAATATTTATTTACCCTGGGTAATTTTCCTATACGCATGTACGGCATTATGCTCTGTCTAGCAATTTTTCTGGCTACTGCCGTAGGCTATTTTCTAGCTCAAAAGGATGGACGGGGCTACGAAAAATATCTCTTTGACATCGGTATCTATGGCGGTTTTGCCGGTCTCGTAGGCGCCCGCCTGTGGGATGTATTTTTCTTTGATTGGGCCTATTACAGTGACCATCTTACAGAAATACCCTTTGTGTGGCAGGGTGGCATGGCCATTCAAGGCGGTATAGTGGGTGGAGTTTTGGCTGGCATTGTCTACTGCAAGAAGCATCATATCCCCTGGGTGGAACTTTTGGATATTCTCACTCCAGCCCTCTTAATCGGTCAATCCATTGGTCGTATGGCCAATCTCTTAAACGGAGATGCCTTTGGCGCTCCCACCGGCAGCAATTTCGGTATTCTCTATCCTGAGGGAACCTTGGCCCACGCTACCTATGGAGCCGTTCATCTGTGGCCCGCGGAAGTCTGGGAAGGACAAATTGATGTCATTTTGTTTGCTCTGCTGTTATTTTTTCAAACCAAAAAAAGAGCTCCCGGCCAAAGCTGCTGCCTTTATGTGATACTCTACTCCACTCTTCGCTTCTTTCTGGAATATTTGCGGGGCGATTATGTTGAACCCTTTATGCTGGGCTTAAAGTCAGCTCAAGCTACCAGTCTCATCTTCATCATTATTGCTGCTATTATATATATTTGGTGTGGCTATAAATCTAAACCCAAAACCACAAAAAAATAATTATAGTTTCTTCTTCCCTTGAAAAGGAAAGAGACTGACCACTGGTCAGTCTCTTTTTTATTTTATGGTTAAACCCACAGGACAGTGGTCACTGCCTAACACCTCATTATATATTTCTGCCTTCTCCATTTTGTTTTTAAGCTTTTCCGAAACTAAGAAGTAGTCAATTCTCCATCCTGCATTCTTCTTCCTAGCTTGGAACATATAGGACCACCAAGAATAAGCTCCCTCTAGATCAGGATAAAAGAATCTAAAGGAATCGATGAAGCCACGATTTAAAAACTGGGTCATTTTTTCTCTTTCTTCATCCGTGAAACCGGCATTGCGCCTATTGGTTTTTGGATTTTTTAAATCAATTTCTTTATGGGCCACATTAAGATCACCGCAAATAATCACCGGCTTAATTTTGTCTAGCTTCTCTACATAATCTTGAAAAGCATCCTCCCACACCATTCTGTACTCCAAGCGCTCCAGCTCTCTCTTAGAATTAGGGGTATAGACATTAACCAAATAAAAGTCCGGATATTCTGCCGTAATTACTCGTCCCTCATGGTCATGCTCTTCCACCCCTAAATCATAGGTCACTGCTAAGGGCTCCGTCCTACTAAAAATAGCGGTACCGGAATAGCCCTTTTTTTCCGCGCTATTCCAATATTCTTTATAACCAGAGAACTCAAATTCTGCCTGCTCTCTTTGCATTTTAGTTTCCTGCAGGCAGATTACATCAGGTTCCTCCGCTGCTAAAAAATCAGCAAAGCCCTTAGTCACGCAAGCTCTCAAGCCATTAACATTCCAAGAAATTAATTTCATCCTATTTTCCTCCTGCCTTTAGTTTATTAAATAATATATTTAAAAAAAGAAGCAAAAATATGCCAATACCCTGTTGCCTTCCGTCCGGTAAAGCGAATAAAAAAGTGATGGACCAGGACCCCAAAATAAGGATAAAAAGTCCTAAGCCTCCATTAAAATAAAAACGAGAGGCTCTTTTTAAGCCCAAATGAATAAGGCTCGCACCTAAAAGGCCATAAAGTCCGGCATTTAGTGCCGGTGCTAA
>CAZTGQ010000134.1:4085-5267 GCA_964613345.1 uncultured Acidaminococcales bacterium
GCAAGCACCGATAACAAACTACCTGCCAGCATAGTAAGTGGCAGAACGCAAAATATTTGAAAAGAATAGCTGCTCTTTTTCTGCCACCAAAGTACTCCTACTAACTGCAACCAAAGGAGAACCACCGTCAGGGTAAAAATAACAAACAATCTTAGATTATAAATTCTGCCGGGCCAAAAATAGGGAGAAAGCAAATGTCCGCCCACCATTAGAGCCATACCTGCAAAAATTTGTTTCACAAGCTGCGCTCTGGGAAAGCCTAAATCCTCCAGATATTTAGCCAACATGCTGCCTAAGGTTAAGATAATAGTCAGCCTACTACCGGTAAACCAATCATAGGCTCCGCCCCAAATACCCACTAAGGTAAGAGCGGTTCCACTAGTTAAAAGAAAGATCATAAAGCCAAGGGAATTTACTATATTTTTCATTCTCTACCTCCCCAGCTGTGCTAGAAAATTAAGACTTTTTAAGGGTCTGTCAGTTTGGTACAAAATAAATTTATAAAGTATTTGCTCCAATTCCATTAAATTGCTGCCCTTCACCGTAAAGCTAGGTGGTTGGGTAAAATCAAGCTGTTGCAAATTAAGCATCAATTCCTTAGTAGCAAGGCTTAAGGGTAGTTCATCGCCCTGAGCGCACTTAGAGCAGAGAAAGCCACCCTGTACTAAGCTGAAAAAGCCATCTGCATCTGCCTTAATTCCACAGCTGGTGCATACATCCAGGCAAGGAGCAAAGCCTGCAGCACTAAGAAGCTTGAGTAGAGTGCTGACCGTGACCAGCCTCTTATTTTTCACTTGTAAAAGAGCCATAGCTTCTAAAAGTAGGGCATAAATATAGGGGTCACTTTCACCCTCGGTGGTGAGACTATCGGTTACTTCGGCAATAACTGCGCTATAAGCTAAGGCTTCAATATCTAAATCCTTGGGTCTCACTAAGCTTTCGCAGCTTTTTAAGGTCTCTACCTTCCGTCCCGGAGTAAAGGTAGCCGCTAATTGAGCAAAGGGCTGCACCAATCTTCCACTATTATTGCGAGGATAAGCAGCACCATAAGCAATGAAAGCAATCTTCCCATGTCCACGTGAAAAACAGACTGCGTATTTATCCGCAGTCTGCCAATTTGTCACTCTTAAGATTATTGCCTCATCTTGATAAGCTTCTCTACTCATTAGCTGTTGCTAAATC
>CAZTGQ010000135.1:0-4937 GCA_964613345.1 uncultured Acidaminococcales bacterium
CCCCCTAAGTAGATTTTGGTTATTTACCTTGTCTACTTAAGGGGTATCATATCACAGGACTTAGGTGTTTTATCTTGCCTATTATTTATGTGGTTCTGGTTTAGGAATAGCTGCGGAACGAACCTCCGCAGGAATGCTAATATTTTCTTGTAGTGGTAATAATTCAAACTCTAGAGTACTTTTGCCAGTGTGCAAAATCATACCTAAAATCCAATTCCCCAAAGCACCGGTATGGCTTTGACGTGCCACACCACGTTTAATGACATTTTCAAAAGCTCTCACAGGCTTAGTAATATCAGCGGAAATGTGCGTCAAAACACCATTGGTTATAATTGCAGTACCATCCATGGTACCGGATTTCCTCAATTTACCAAATTCCTTTTCAAAATCAGCAGTGACCTTGGGGTCTCCGGTAGCAGTACCTTCCTTCAAGGTATGCTCCACTCCAAAGTTACTGAAAAGCTTAGCACAGTCGAATTTAATAGTATAGCGCTTTTGCTGACCACTACTGCTTGCTAAAGTAGCACTTTGCAGGGAATCAAATAAGGTATTGGGATTAACCGCATTCATAATGGTTTCTCCGGGAGCAATGGGATCAATTTCATAAACCCAGGTTTTAGTTTTATCTTCTTTCTTTATTTGTTCCTGAGTGTAGGTAATAAGCTGATTGGCACTTTTCATTTCTTCGTAAATCCAGCTTGTTTGTGGAGCCTGCTTGCCCATGGAGACAACATTTTTTACTCTGGCACAGTAAGGTTGAGCTTGAATGTCAATGGTAGAATCCACATGCATAGGATCCAAATTCGTAAAGGGTATGTTCATCTTCATGACATAAGTACCGGTTGGGTTACGGAATTTTTGGACAGAAGCCTTCAAATCATCAATTCCTGCAGCACTAGCTACTGCAGTAGCCGTCATCATGACAGCCAGTCCCATTGCTAACAACTTTTTGTTCATTTTCTTTCTCTCCTTTACATTTTATTTACTGGGAAATTTCACAGGTACGCATAGCCAGAATGGTATCACCGATAAGCTTATCTAAATCCCAGCCCAACATATCTGCGCCCTTTTGAATGACATCACGATTGCATCCTGCCGCGAAATGCTTATCCTTATACTTTTTCTTCACGGATTTAAGCTCCATGTCCTGCACACTCTTAGAGGGTCTCATTAAGGCTGCTGCCCCAATTAAGCCTGATAATTCATCCACTGCAAAAAGCACCTTTTCCATCTCATGCTCGGGCTTAACATCACTGCACAAGGTATAGCCATGACTTGCTACCGCATGAATAAGCTTAGAGTCCAAGCCCCTCTCTCTCATAATTTCAGCTTCTTTATGACAATGCTGGTCAGGATACATTTCAAAATCTAAATCATGGAGCAAGCCTACCACGCCCCAAAATTCCACTTCCTCACCATAGCCTAATTTTTCTGCATAATACCTCATACAGCCCTCTACAATCTGCGCATGATGCAGATGAAAGGAATCCTTATTGAATTCTGTTAAAAGCTTCCAGGCTTCTTCCCTCGTTATTTCAGACATTTTAAATCCCCTTTCTTTTATGACTGCTTTTATTATAACACTTTTTCCGTTATAATTATATTGGAGGTTAAACATGAAAACAAAAATATTTTTTCTCATCTTTTTCTCGCTTTTTATAGCCCTTCCCCCAGCTCAAGCGAAGGAAAATACAGCAGTAGCAGCCCCACCCAAAAGGCCGAAAATAAATTTAGTCTGGCAGATTATTTCTCCTAACGTGAACACTGATTTCACTAAATTACCGCCTGTCCAGGGAGTCAATGTCGTATCGCCCTGCTGGTTTGATGTTGTCACAGCCCATGGTCTTTTACGCAATAAAATGCCCCACGAAAATGCTGTCACAGAGCTCCACGCTAAGGGCTACAAGGTCTGGCCCCTGGTCACCAATAGCTTTGATCCACAGCTAACTCATCTGCTGCTGGAAAATCCC
Organism: uncultured Acidaminococcales bacterium; assembly: GCA_964613345.1. Lineage (GTDB taxonomy): Bacteria > Bacillota > Negativicutes > Acidaminococcales > Acidaminococcaceae > CAZTGQ01. The sequence goes on from CAZTGQ010000135.1 coordinate 1,971, forward strand.
GAAGGTCAAAAGAACCTACAGGAATATCTTTTAGCTTTGGCGGAAAAATATTCCTTTGATGGGTATAATTTCGACTTTGAAAACATTGCTGATAGCGATAGACACAGCTTTACTGCTCTCATAAGAAAAATTACTCCCGGCCTGAGAGAGCGTGGTCTCACCATTTCCTTGGATGTAACTACTCCCAGCAATACACCCTACTGGTCTTTGTGCTACGATAGAGGTGCCTTGGCTAAGGAAGTTGATTATCTCATGATCATGGCTTATGATCAGCACCATCCAGCCATGGGTAAAGCCGGCTCCACCGCTGCCCTTAATTGGGTAGAGGAAAAGCTTCAGGCTACACTTAAAGACGTTGCTAAGGACAAAATTATTTTAGGTCTTCCTCTCTATACCAGAATTTGGAAAAGTGCCGGTAATACAAGCACTACTAAGGGTAGGACTATTTCCATGCCTGCTACAGAAGAATTGATTTCCCAGGAGAATATTATTCCCGTCTGGCAAAAAGACTTAGGTCAAAATTACCTAAGCTACACGAAGGAAAATAAGACCTATCAAATTTGGCAGGAAAATGCTACTTCACTTAAGGCCAAGGTTAATTTAGTTCATAAATACCAACTAGCCGGCATTGCCAGCTGGCGTAAGGGCTTTGAAACACCTGATGTTTGGTCTGCCTTAGACGAAGAATTACAGAAAAAGAACTAACGACCTAAGATAGCTTACAAAAAATATCATAAGCCCCCTGCCAAGCAGCAGGGGGCTTATTACTTCCATAAATTTATTACTACACAAAATCACATACCTTAGTCTAAAATTTCTACCAATTCCTTGGGCGTGAAAAGATGACCTACGCCACAACCTGCTAAGGCTCCTGCATTATGCAAGGCCTCCAAGGCTGTCACAGAGCCTGCGTACGCCCTATTTTTACTCAGCTCTAATTTTTCCCTAGCTTCTGCTAAAAGGCTATGCAGATAATCATCACAGCCAGGTGCAGCTAAGGCCTTTGAAAGCAGCTTGTCTAGACGTAGACAATTAGCCTCTACCTCCTCTAAGCTTAAAGCGGAAAGAAAATAAGCATCAGTTACAGCAATCTCCGGCAAAAGCTCTCTACTATTTAAGCAAAATAATTTTCCCAAGGTCTCTTGTACCACAGCTACAGTAGAGGTTTGCCCACCTGTAGCAAAATCAGTGGCTATTAGCACCATTTTAGCTACAGCCCCCGTCTGCAGCAAAGCTGCTTCTTTAGCTGCTAGCTCCAAATCCAGCGAAGGGTTTTCGTAAAGAGCCCACAAAGCCTTAGTAAAGCTCATGACCGGAGAATTCCCCAGTCCCACTAATACCTGAGGCTGAAACTCTAACACCTTAGGCAGTCCGGCCATCAAGGCTTGTACTGTAGGGATTTGCCCCTCCGTAGTAAGCTCAGCTACTCTGAGACCTTCCTTGCTAAGAAGACCTCTTACATAGGCCAAATGGCCAGTCTGTTGACTTTTTTTATCACTGATAAGCATGGCGCTGGAAAGCTTATAAACCTCACTGAGCTCTCTTAAAGCTACTGGTGTAGAACCATTTTTATAATAAATCTTTCTGGGAAGATTTAGCAAAGTCATATCAGCTATCTCCTCTTCTCTATAATAACAGGAACTCCCTGCTGAACAGTATTACTAACCCTTAAATAAAACCGCCCACCTTCTCTAAACCGATATCCAAGGATAAGCCGTTGGGATAAGCTGCATGAGTATCTGTAGGCAGCTTTACCTCAAGCTCCAAAGTATCGCCATACTTCTCCACAAACTTAGCATTACCATAAAAAGCTCTCATGTACAGGGCCTTCAATTCCCCGATGGTAGGATAAACAGGGTTACAACCGGTGCAGGCATCATGGAAAGCCCATTCAGACATTTGGTCCACAGCTGCTAAATAATCAGCCTCCCATTTTTCTGCCGTGGTATCAGGATGTGCTTCCAAAAGCCAGTCGCAAATGGTCTCCGGAATATCAACATCCTTCTTTAATTTTTCTCCTGCCTTAATCCAATTCTCAAAGGTTTCCTCATCCGTGGCCCCCTTAACACCAATAACCTCACCTAATTCAACATAACGTTCAAAGGCTTGAGGATACTTGTATTGAGAAAAGGTGCCCATATGGTAGGGATGCTTTTGTGCGTTAAACCGACAAACATAGGGGAAAAGCAGAGCGTTAGCTGTACCATGGGGAATGTGGAACCAACCACCTAGCTTATGAGACAGGGAATGATTAATACCTAGAAAGGCATTAGCGAAACCAATGCCGGCTAAAGCAGAAGCATCAGCCATTTTTTCTCTAGCCTCAGGATCCGGCTTAGCACCCTTAAAGGCGCTACGATAAGCCTTCTCCAAATACTTAAATACCATTCTGGTAGCATCCTTACAGAAGCCATCTGTGTACTCGGTGGCAAAGGTAGACACATACGCCTCTACAGCGTGTGTTAAAACATCATAGCCTGAAGCCTGAGTAGCTCTGGGAGGCAGCTTCATCATATGGTCAGCATCTATGATAGCCATTTCAGGCATCATTTCGTAACCAATGAGGGGCCACTTCATACCGGTATTGCCATCGGAGATGATGGTAAAGGGTGTACATTCAGAACCTGTACCTGCTGTAGTAGGAATACATACCAGCTTAGACTTGATACCCATTTGAGGGAAGAAGCGTATTCTCTTCCTGATATCTAAGAAGGTGGTAGCCATATCTAGGAAATCCTCTTCTGGATGCTCATACATAATCCACATAATTTTAGCGGTATCAATGGCACTGCCACCACCAATGGCGATGATAACATCCGGTTCAAATTCATGCATTTTAGGCAGGCCCTTCATAGCATCTTGAATTTGAGGATCGACGCGAATATCGAAGAATTCAGCTGTATCAATACCTAAACCATGGAGCTGATTAATAATGGAATCACAGGCACCAATTTGATACAGATTAGC
>CAZTGQ010000135.1:4947-5266 GCA_964613345.1 uncultured Acidaminococcales bacterium
CATCAGTCACAATAAAAGCACGTTTGAAATTATAAACCTCTTTCATTTCCTTTAAAGCCACTGGCGTACAGCCTGTCTTATGGTAAACCTTTTTAGGCAATTGTAACCAAAGCATATTCTCCTTACGATTTACCACTACCTTAATATCCAAAAGCTGCTCATAATTGGTATTTCCCATGTAGGAAGAATGTCCTACTGAGCCCGGTCCTAGGGTTAAGGAGGGTGCTAAATCAAAATTGTACAAATCACCAATGCCGCCAAAAGCAGTTGGTGTATTAATAATGATACGACCGGCCTTCATCTTCTCTGCGAACTTATC
>CAZTGQ010000136.1:0-5199 GCA_964613345.1 uncultured Acidaminococcales bacterium
GAATTTTATCATTGCTGATGTGGACAAACGCAGAGACATGATTAAAAAACAGGTGGAGGAGTTAGCTGTTAAGGAGGGAGGCTTTGCTTCTATCCAACAGGACCTTTTAGAGGAGGTTACTCATTTAGTAGAGTATCCTACAGCTCTGTGCGGTCATATTGATGACAAGTATTTGACCCTGCCTCGTCAAGCTATCATCACTCCTATGCGTGACCACCAAAGATATTTCCCCGTAGTGGACAAGGATGGTAAGCTTTTGCCTAAGTTTATTACCGTGCGTAATGGTGGAGCTGAATATCTGGATGTGGTAGCACATGGTAATGAAAGAGTATTAAGAGCTCGCTTGGATGATGCAGTATTCTTCTTTAACCTAGATAGAAAGAAATCCTTAGCTCAGCATAGAGAGGTTTTAAAAACCGTTTCCTTCCAAAAGGATTTGGGAACTATGTACGAAAAAAGTCAGCGCCTAGAGAAGGGTGTTGCTGCTATGCACTTTACCTTGAAAAGCAAAGCTGATGTGGAAAGTCTCCAAAGAGCGGCTAGCTTGTGTAAGGCTGACTTAGTAACCGGTATGGTAACAGAATTTACGGAGCTTCAGGGTGTTATGGGTAAGGAGTATGCTCTTTTAGATGGAGAAAAGCCGGAAGTGGCTCAAGCTATCTACGAGCATTATCTACCTAGATTTGCCGGAGATGAGTTGCCCACCAGTGAAAATGGCAGAATTCTGTGCATTGTGGACAAGCTGGATAATATAGTAGCTACCTTTAGCAGAGGCCTAGCTCCTACCGGTTCCCAGGATCCCTATGCTTTGCGTAGACAGGCTTTGGGTATTTTAAATGTAATCTTAGATGGAAAGATGCATTTAAATTTACTTCAAGCACTGGGCACTGTTATTTATCTTTTGAAAATTGACCAACCTGCTACCAACCAACTAGTGAAAACAGTGATAGAGTTTATTAAGCTGAGATTTAAAAATATGCTTAATGATATGGGTATTCGTTATGACGTGGTAGATGCTATTTTAGCGGATGGCAGAAATGTGGATGTTTATGACCTATATTTGAGAGCACAGGCTCTAGAGGCTTATGTACAGACTAAGGATGCTCAGGAATTAGTGCAGGCTGCTACGAGAGTAGCAAATCTAGCTGGTAAGGCTGAGGGTGACTATGAAATTAACCCAGAGCTTTTCTCTACTGAAGAGGAGAAGGAATTAAATGCAGCCTTAACAGGTGTGGATGAGAAAACTCTTCCCCTGTTTGTACGCCACAACTATAGTGATTATATGACCAATTTGGCCCCCTTGGTTCCCGTGGTGAATAAATTCTTTGATGGCGTCATGATTATGGATAAGGATGAAGCTATTAAAAATAATCGTCTGGCCTTAATTCAAAAGGCTCAAGGTCTTTTTAATGGGGTAGGAGATCTTTCTCAACTAGTTATGTAAGATAATAAACTGATTTAAAGACCGCTCCTTCAGCTTTTGCGCTGAGGGGACGGTCTTTTTTTATAGGGTAAAAAATAGTTGGAAAATTTTTAAACTTTTTCTTGATTATGCTACCTAATAGTGATATAGTATACACTAAATAGGAAATAAACACCTATTAAGCGTACAGTAAAGGAGAGGTAGACATGGATAAAGGGCAGGAATATTTATTATGGTTTGAGCAGCTGGAGAGAAAAGATGTAAGTATCGTGGGAGGTAAATCATCTTCCCTGGGAGAATTAACTTCTAAGACCGATGTACCGGTACCCTATGGTTTTGCTACTACTGCCCATGCGTATAGATATTTTATTAAGGAAACAGGCCTCTATGAAAAGATGCGCAGCATCCTTGCCGAATTAACTGATGTAGAAAATGGTGAGCTCCTCAGAGACGTGTGCGCTAGATTACGTCAAGCTATTATGGCAGAAAAAATGCCTGATGATTTGCAGAGTGCTATTGCCGGAGCTTATGAGGAATTAGCAAAAAAGGTTGGGGAGCAGCAACCCTATGTAGCTGTTCGTTCCAGTGCTACCGCAGAGGATTTGCCCGATGCTAGTTTTGCCGGACAGCAGGATACTTATTTGAATGTGCAAGGCGCTAATACTGTCATTGCTAAGGTAAAGGAGTGCTATGCTTCCTGCTTTACGGATAGAGCAGTTTACTACAGAGAAAAACAGGGCTATGACCATTTGGAGCTAGCTCTTAGTGCAGTTGTGCAAATGATGGTCTTTTCCAGAGCTGCCGGTGTTATGTTTACTGTGAATGTGGCTACCGGTGATGATAAAAATATTATGATTGAGGGCGCTTATGGCTTAGGAGAGTATGTAGTTCAAGGAACTGTTACTCCGGACAGCTATATTGTAGCTAAAAAGGATTTAAGTATTTTATCTGCTAATGTAAATGAGCAGGAGATTATGCTGGTGCGGAAAAAGGGCGGGGACTGCGAAGAGGTGCCTGTTCCTCAGGAATTGCAAAAACAGCAGACTCTTACTAATGAGCAGATTGTGGAGCTAGCCGGTTATGCTTTGAAAATTGAAAAGCATTATGGTTGCTATATGGATATGGAATGGGGCGTGGACGAAAGAGACGGCAAGATCTGGATTTTGCAGGCTCGTCCGGAAACAGTATGGTCCCGTCGCAATAAGGAGAAAAAGCAGGAGGGTGAAGAGATAGTGGCAACTACTACTGAGCGTAAGGTAATTGTAAAGGGTTTGCCTGCCAGCCCGGGTATGGGAGCAGGTCGTGCTCATGTTATTTTGGATCCTAAGGATATTGATGAATTTAAAGACGGTGAGGTTTTGGTAACGGAAATGACTGCTCCTGACTGGGTGCCTGCTATGAAGCGTGCTAAAGCTATTGTCACCGATAGTGGCGGTATGACCTGCCATGCTTCTATTGTGAGCCGTGAATTAGGTATTCCCTGTATCGTAGGTACTAAGAGCAGAGGTAAGGCTGCTACAGCTTTAGTGGCTGATGGCACCGATGTTACTGTGGATGCTACCAATGGTGTTGTGTATGAAGGTATCGTAGCTCAGCCTAAAAAGGCAGAAGCTGCTGGCGGTACAGTTGTAGCGGCAGAGACCTTCCCTGTGACAGGTACGAAAATTTATATGAATTTGGGAGATCCTGCGTTAGCTGATAAATATGCTAGTCTTCCTTGCGATGGTATAGGACTCATGCGTGAGGAATTTATTTGGACTACTTATATTCATGAGCATCCCTTATATCTTTTGAAAACAGGACATCCTGAAAAGGTCGTTGACCAATTAGCAGAAGGCTTCAGAAAGGTTTGTGCTGCTATGGCGCCCAGACCTGTTACCTTAAGATTCAGTGACTTTAAATCCAGCGAATATCGTGACCTTAAGGGCGGCGATGAATTCGAACCTCATGAACCAAGTGCTCTTTTAGGCTGGAGAGGCGCATCACGCTACTATGATCCTAAATATACAGCAGCCTTCCGTCTAGAAATTGCCGCAGTACGTAAGGTTCGTGAAGAGTTTGGCCTTAAAAACCTGAATGTGATGATTCCTTTCTGCCGTACAGTGGACGAGTGTGCCAAGGTAGTTGGTATTATGGAGGAGGAGGGACTGCATAGAGGCCCTGATTTCAAGGTTTGGCTCATGGCTGAAATTCCTGCTAATATAATTTTAGCAGACCAATTCAATAAGTTTGTAGATGGTTATTCCATAGGCTCTAATGATTTGACCATGCTGACACTTGGCTGTGATAGGGATAATGACACTATTGCTCATCTATTTGATGAGAGAAATTTGGCAGTCAGACGTGCTGTAAAGCATTTAATTGAGGTAGCTCACAGTGAAAATAAAACTGTTTCCATTTGTGGACAGGCTCCCAGTGTTTATCCTGAATTTGCCGAATTCTTGGTTAAAAGCGGCATAGACAGTCTCTCTGTGAACCCAGATACAGTGAAGTTCACTAAGAAAATGGTGGCACAGGTGGAACAAAGAATCATGTTAGATGCCTTGACAGGTAGAGGACGTAAGGTTAACGAAGCAGAAGTACAGTGGTAAAATTTAATCCCCCAAGAGAAAATCTCTTGGGGGATTAGTGTATTTTTCTAAAATAGTGTATAATATTTAAAATGATGTGTCCTAATTAAAATCCTAGGCGAAGGGCGGTGAGTATTATTCCTTTATCAGATAGGCAACGACGTATTGCGGAAATGGTGCGACAGACAGGTCCTATTACCGGAGACAAAATTGCCGGGGAATTGGGACTAACTAGAGCGGCCCTAAGGTCGGATTTAGCAATTCTCATTATGAGTGGCATTTTAGATGCTAGGCCAAGAGTGGGATACTATTATACAGGCAAAAATACTTTAGGTATGCTACAGGAAGAAAATTCCTATCTCAAGGTTCGGGATATTCAGTCCGTACCCACTGTTATTGATGGAGGGAAGTGTGCCCATGATGCGGCTATTACCATGTTTATGGAAGACGTGGGGACCGTTTTCGTTTTAGGTGAGGATGGCCTTTTGCAGGGAGTTGTTTCTCGTAAGGATCTACTTAAACCGGCTCTAAATACAGGGACTGATTTGCATAAATTACCTATTCCTATGGTAATGACACCACTGAGTAAGATTGTAGTAGTGGAAGCAGACGATTCTATTGCTACCGCTGCTAGAAGACTTATTGATAACGAGGTTGATTGTATGCCGGTAGTGCGTTATGTGGATGGGGACCGGAAAAAGATGGAAACCATCGGGAGAGTCACCAAAACTAATTTCACCAGACTATTAGTAGATTTAGCAGAAGGCAAGGGAGGGAATTATCATAGCTAAGACACCTATTATTTACGCTATCTCCGATTCCATTGGAGAGACTTCTGAATCAGTAGTGAAGGCTACTACCAGCCAGTTTGTACAGGAAAAATTTGATATTATCAGAGTTCCCTATGTGAAAAGTGTGGAACAAATTAATGCTGTAGTAGATGAAGCTAAGGAAAAGGATGTTGAGGTTGTAGATATTTTAGGCCCTGTGCTTAAGGCTATTGAAAAAACCTCAGGTCTTTTACCTAAAAATCAGCCCGGTCTTATTCATGCCTTGGATCATGAGTATTTTAGACGTGTGGCAGCTATTGAGTTCGCCATTAAATATGACGATGGCAAAAATCCTTGGGGATTGCTTAAAGCAGATTTGGTTATTATTGGCGTTTCGCGTACTTCTAAGACTCCTCTGTCCATGTATTTGGCCAAT
>CAZTGQ010000137.1:0-2450 GCA_964613345.1 uncultured Acidaminococcales bacterium
CTTTGAATATGACGCCACTTCCTTAGTGATGGAATACATGTCGGTAACAGATGCTGTACCACTTCTGCTTTTGGAAGGTGAAATTACGAAGCTGAGCATTTACGCCGGCACGCGGAAAATTTGGACTGCCCAGGATGTGGAGGCCATTTTCTCTCAGCTGCCGGAGGTGTCGGGCTTTGCTTTAGGTAGTGCCATTTCTGCCAGAAGTCTGGATAAGGATTTAGAACTATTAGAGGTAGAGAAAAAGAAGGGCAGTGGCAATTTTATTCCAGTGCTGGCCAGAGTGAGTTATGAGATTAGGCGGCTTGCCAAGGTCAAGGAGATGATGGAAAATCATTATGGCAAGGATAAAATTGTATCCCTACTCCACCTGCACCCCTATGCAGCCCAGTTAACCATGGAGGCCTGCCAGCATTTTAAATTAAACAGACTTAAGGCCTGTCTAGTTGCTCTTACGGATATTAATATGGAGATGCGTTTGGGTGGCAGACAGTGGCCTAGATTAGAAGAAATATTAGTAACACTGCTACAAAGGTAAAATATAAGGAGGCTTCGTCCAATGGTGCAAGTTAGTATCAGTTCCTATCAAACAGTGGCTTTAGCTATTGTGGTTTATTATTTCGGTAAACTTCTTAAAAGTAAGATTAAATTTTTAAACGAATATTGCATTCCTAATCCCGTTATTGGCGGTGTGATTTTTGCCCTTTTTAATCTTTTTTTGCATGAGACTAATACCGCTCAGCTGGTTATGGATACCAGCTTACAAGGCTTCTTCATGGTTATGTTCTTTACTAGTGTAGGCTTTACTGCCAGTGTTGCTGTGCTCAAGCAGGGCGGTAAGGAAGTAATTAAAATGGTTCTTCTTTGTGCTGTAATCATTTCTCTCCAGGATTTAGTTGGTGTGGGTCTGGCTAAGGTTTTTGGACTGCAGCCTTTACTAGGCTTATGTGCCGGCTCCATTCCTCTTATTGGAGGCCATGGAACGTCAGGTGCTTTTGGACCTATGCTTGAGGGCATGGGGGTAACTAGTGCCACCACCGTGGCTTTAGCTTTCGCTACCTTCGGCCTTATAATGGGCAGCTTAATGGGTGGTCCTTTAGCTCGTAACCTTATTAAAAAGCACAATCTTCACGGTGAGGATTCAGGTGAGGATATGACCGGCGTGGATAAGGAAGCTGTTATTCCTCTAGTACCGGAAAGATTTATGCTAGGTCAAGGGCAGCTTTTTATGGCCATGGGTCTGGGAACTATTTTGACTAAGCTTTTTATCGAGCTCCATATAGTTTTCCCCGGTTATATTGGTGCTATGCTGGTAGCTGCTATTTTCCGTAATGCATCTGATATAACTAAAAAGTTCGAGATTCCTATTCCTGAAATTCAATGTGTAGGCGCCGTGGCTTTAAATGTCTTCCTTTCTATGGCCTTGATGACCTTACGTATTTGGGAGCTATTTGGTTTAGCCGGTCCTTTATCCGTAATGGCCTTGGTTCAAACGTTGGTAATGGCTATTTTTGCTTACTTCCTTGTATATTTTGTTATGGGCAAGGGCTACGAGGCAGCTGTCATGGTTTCTGCTATGTGCGGCTTTGGCATGGGAGCAACTCCCAATGCTATGGCTAATATGAGTGCTATCACTGCTAAATTCGGTCATGCACCGAGAGCCTTCTTTGTAGTACCCTTGGTAGGTGGTCTTTTTGTGGATTTCGTAAATAGCTCAATTATTACTATTTTCGTTAACCTTTTTAAATAATATTACCTTTTTACAAAAAAAAGCAGGAAATTCTATTCAAGAACTAGAATATAGTATAAAATAGTAGTAGAAATAAAAGAATACTGCTGGAGGTGGTATATATGTTTAAGAAAATATTAATACCTGTGGATGGTTCTGAAACATCATGGCGTGCCATGGATGAAGCCAAAAAACTAGCAACTAGTTTTTCCGGTGAGGTAGTTGTTATCAATGTTATCCAACCCTACAATAACGCTGCTCTTTTAGCTGTACCCTTGGATCAAGCTACAATTAATCAAGGCAACAGTGAATTAGCTAAAATTGGTGATAAGGTTTTAGCTACCGCTAAGGAGAGAATGGCTGATTTTAAGGGAGCTGTGGACTATGCACTAGAGGTGGGACATCCCTCTGAGAGAATTATTGCTGTGGCTAAGGACAAAGCCTGTGATTCTATTGTCATTGGCAGTCGTGGCTTAAGCGGTATTGCAGAATTTTTCTTAGGTAGCGTTAGTTCCAAGGTAGCACAGTATTCTGAATTACCTGTTTTAATCATTAAATAATTTAAGAAGGGAGGGCATAGGTGTGCAAAAGAAAATCTTAGTGCCCGTTGATGGTTCGGATGTTTCCTTTAGAGCTCTGGATTTTGCTATGAGAGTGGGGAAGCTAAATGACAGTGAGATTATCGTGATTCATGTGGATATTCCCTATGATCTTAGTCGTT
>CAZTGQ010000137.1:2460-2890 GCA_964613345.1 uncultured Acidaminococcales bacterium
TTAACGCCTAAGCGTCCTCCTGATGATGTGACGGAGATTGATCCCTTGGCTGCTAAGGCTACTGCCTTGGATTTTGCCAAGAGAAAGGCTACCGTAGTAGGCTATACAAGTATTTCCTTCAAGGAGCTCATAGCTTGTGATGCGGCGGATCGTATTTGCGAGGAAGCGGAAAAGCTGAAGGCTGATTTAGTGGTGATGGGCTGTAGAAGTCATGGCGTGTTGTTAGGAGTTATGTTAGGAAGTGTGTGCATGAAGGTTGTGCAGAACATCCAATGTCCCATTACAATTATTAAATAATTATAAGCAAAAAATAACACAGCACCCTAGGGTGCTGTGTTATTTTTTTTACTTGGCTTTTTTCATAATGCCATGAAGAGGGGGTATTTAAGTGAAGCCATCTTTTGTTAGAGCTTTAACTCATGCATTAGAG
>CAZTGQ010000137.1:2900-5116 GCA_964613345.1 uncultured Acidaminococcales bacterium
TCAGTTCCTTGAGGGGAGGAGTTAAAAGAGTGGTATTGCGCCAAACAGCAGAAGTTGTTTCTACGCTGGAGATATCCTCTAGTTTATAAAAGTTAACAGTCAGAGCCTCCTTAGGAGAGTGCTTGGCATAGGTAGCTCTGGTAAAAGCAATACCCAGTCCTGCTGCAGCCATTTGGACACCGGTGTCTATATTGCGGATTTCTATGATTTTCTTAGGCGTTATATGAGCACGCTGCAACATACTGTCCGCCATACGTCTGATGCCTTGATGCTCCTGTCCTAGAATAAAGATTTCCTGTTCTAAATCCTTAAAGCGTAAGGAGGGATAGGGGGAGCTTGGCTTAGCCTTAGCGCACAGAGGATGCTTAGGTGCTAGGGCCACCAAGACGTCCTCGGTAAAAATAGGCTCATAGGTTAGTCCAGGGAGTTGTTCACTGCTACTGACCATGACCAAATCTACCCGACTTTCCGTTAAAGCACTCATCAAGGTGAAATTGGTACCCTCATATACCTCAATCTCCATGTGGGGATATTTTTCATAGAAGGCAGATAACAATCTAGGTAAAATCCATGTTCCTCGGCGTAATTGAACGCCTAAACGGATCGTGCCACTGTCACCGGCTAAAAGACCATGGAGCTTTGTTTCAAAGTTATTATTGAGACTGAGCATTTTGGTGGCAGTCTCCACGTAAAGACTACCCGCCTGTGTTAAAAGAAATTTTTTGTTGCTGCGAGTGAAAAGGGGTGTCCCCAATTGCTTCTCCAGCTTAGTAATGTATTCACTGAGAGAAGCTGGAGCTAAAAATAAAGCTTCAGCAGCCCTGGTCAAGCTCCCATATTTAGCTAAAACGGTTACATAGGTTTGTTCTTTTAAGTTCATGGTAAGCCTCCTTGCTTTAGTATAGCATTTAGCTTTTCTCCTAAGCAAGCTTAGGTTTTTCCTAAAGTAATCACAGGTTTTTTTGTAAACATGACTGGGGAACTGTTTGCTATAATTAAAGTATATTTTGAGAAGCAGGGGAGGAATGTTAGATGTCCACAGAAGTAAGTAAGGAAGGGAAGAAGAAAAAATACAAGGTACCACATACCTTTGTTATTGTCTTTTTCATTATTGTAGCTGCGGTGCTTTTAACCTGGATTATTCCGGCAGGTGCCTATAAGTTTGTCACTACGGCAGGCGGACGTAAGGTAGTTGACCCTACCACCTTTAGCTATGTTGCCAGTTCACCTGTTAATCCTTTGAAAATACCTATTTATATCATTAAGGCCTTTATTAAGCGTATTGATTTAATGTTAGTTATTTTGTTTGCCGGAGCCTCCTTTCATATGATTACCAAATCGGGAGCCTTACAAACTATTATTGCGTTAGGTGCTAAAAAGTTTTCGGATAAGCTTTATGTTTTCATTCCGGCCTTAACTCTCCTTATTGGTCTTATTTGTACCACCCAGGGCGTTAATATTCTTATTCCCTTTGCTCCAGTTATGGTTATGCTCAGCATGGCCATGGGTATGGATTCACTTTTAGGTGCAGCTATTATTCTTTTAGGCGGAGCCATTGGCTTTTCCACAGGTACCTTGAATGTATTTACTACGGTAGTAGCTCAAACGATTGCGGAGCTGCCCTTGTACTCCGGTATGGCATATCGTTGGGTTTGCTTTGCCGTTTATTATGTTTTAACTAATATAGTTTTGATTCGCTATGCCTTAAAGGTGCGGAAAAATCCTGAGCTCAGTCCCATGTATGATTTGGATCAAAAAACCCGCCAAGAAGAGGGCGTTATGGATTTATCCTCCTTTGGTAAAATGACCATGAGGAAAACCATTCCCTTAGTTCTTTTAGCAGTGGCCTTCGGCGGTATTGTTTATGGCAGTATTAAATTAAAATGGGGTATGAGTGAAACTGCAGCCATGTTCCTTACTTATTCTGTAGTGGCAGGACTAATTAGCGGTTCAGGACCATCTGAGGTATGTAAGGATATACTGGAGGGCAGTAAGAAAATGCTAAGTGCTGCCTATATTATTGGTATGGCCACCTCTATCAGTGCTATTATGGGGGATGGCAAAATTACCTATACAGTGGTACATTCCCTAGCCGGTATGATGGATGGGTTACCAGCTATTTTGGTTGCTCCCTCCATGGTTATTGCTAATACTATTATTAATGTGTTCTTAACCTCTGGCTCAGGTCAGGCTGCGGCAGTAATGCCTATAATGAT
>CAZTGQ010000138.1:0-5113 GCA_964613345.1 uncultured Acidaminococcales bacterium
TAAAAAAGCTGTAGCTAAGAAAGCTGTTGCTCCTAAAAAAGCTGCTCCTAAAAAAGTTGTAGCTAAGAAAGTCGTAGCTAAGAAAGTTGCTCCTAAAAAGGCTGCTCCTAAAAAAGCTGCAAAGAAATAATCAAAACCACAAAAAAACTGATGAGCATTTGCTCATCAGTTTTTATTTTGCGCCTTTGTTATACTAGCAGCATTGTTAGTACCGGTAGACGCCGCGCCTTGTTTGGCACTGGCAACAGAAGGTGCCAATGGTGCTCCATCCACTTTCTTTAAAGCGTACACTATAAAGTTGGCCTTCATTTTTAAATTCTCACCGGACTTCTGTGCATCATATCCGGCTCCATTAATTACGACAAATCGCTCTCCACTTTCCATTTGCTGTAAAAAAGTGATTAGCTTAAAATAATCTCCCTCTAGGGTAATATTGATGGGTAGCTCCAAAGCATTACTAGTTCTATTAACTCTTCCTGGAGCTAAATCTAAAAGCTGCACACCTGTTTGTGCTGCTAGCTTACTATATTCCGTCAGTAGCTCCGGTACACTAATCTCATCCGGAAGCTTTTTCTTAGCCGCTGCTAGCTTCATGTTTTGCAACTTAACTAAAGCATCATAATCTTTATTTTGTCCTGCAAAGGTTTGCAGAGTAGCTAAACGCACATTATTTTGAGCAAGAGTAGTCTTAAGCTTTTGCCTATCCGTATAAAGAGGATAAATCACTGCAATGAAGCAAAAACAGCAGAGCACAAACACCAATAAAAATCCTAGGGTGTACTTCATAGTAGAAGAAATTTTGAGATTAATATTACTTAGCATCATTAATCCCTCCTCTTCTGGTAACCCTTATTTTAAAATTAATCAAGGCTTGATTTGATCTTGCTGCTTTTTTATTGCTGGAATTTTCAAAAACAACGGAGGAATTTTGCGGATCCTGCTGCAGGTTATGTACAAAGGCAAGAATATTATCCAACGTTAAAGAACCACCTTCTAAAATAATATCCTGAGGATTTCTATTATCCTGAGAAACCTTAATCAACCACACCCCATTAGTAGTGACATTAACTAGCTGTGACAAGACATCACTCCACACTAATCTATTCTTAGATAAATTCTGTACAATAAGTCCCTTGCGCTTTAATTCAGCATTTTGAACTTGATTTAAATCAAATCTTTGTTGCCATATGGATAACTTGCCTAATTCCTCTTGGGAATTTTTAACCTGGGCCTGAGTATATTTATATAGTCCTAAATTAAAAGCCCATGTTAAAAGCGTTAAACCAAAAAGCCCATAAATAGCTAGCATGGTTAGCTTATGAACAGGGAATTTTTTTTGCTGTCTGTCATAGGGTAAAAGATTAATGCGCAGCATATTCTTCACCTCCGGCCATAGCGGCACCAATAGCAACGGCTAAAAGAGGTGCATTGATTTCTACCTTCTTTTTCTCAAAACGAGAATCAAAATTAACCTTATCTAACACATGGAAGGACTTTACCTTGGTATCCATTAGTTCATTCATCGCCTCAGTAAGACCCGGCATTTCTGCGCCTAAGCCACAAAGCAGCAAAGCAGAAAAGGAAGCCTGCTTTTTATTTAAAATAAAGTATTCAGCAGTACGCCTACATTCTTTGACTAAAGTATCCACCTCGACCTGAAGTGCTGCCTTAAGGGCTTGATCCTCTGGGGCTTCACTCTTTAAAAAGTTTTCCTTGCGTACTATTTCTAAGGCAGCTGCCATACCTTCGTTCATTTTCTCAGCAATAACCTTAGCAAAGTCAATAGTGCCAATAGGAATACTTCTTTGAGCCACGGGCGCTCCCTGTTGGAAGATAGTCAGCATGGAGGAATTGCGATCCAAATCCAGCATAATAAAATCCAAGGGTTCTCCCCCCATCAGCTTATGAATGGCTAAAACATCAATATCAATTTTTAAAATATGAAGGGATAATCGTTCTGCAGTCTCTACCAGAGTATCAACAATATTTTTAGGCGTAGCCACAAGAATAAGGGGCTGCTGTCCTTCTTCATCCAAATCACCATAGGTAGCATGGGACACATAATAGGTATCAGCTTCATAAGGAACGTATTGGGCCGAATCCCAAACCACTGCCTGACGCATTTCTTCCTTGGTCATAGGTGGCATAGTAATCCCTCTTACAAAGGCATTTCTACCGCCTAAGCTAAAGGTACATTCTTTCACCGAAAAACCATGCTTATTAATGACTTCTCCGATAAAATTAGCTAAGGCTTCGCTCTCACCAATGTAGGCGTTGTTCCTTAGCGTTTCCGGTAAATCCATAACCACATAATCAGTTATCTCCGGTAATTGGTTAGATTTCAAATGCAGCTGCACCATTTTAATCTGGTCTCCATTTAAATCTATACCCAACACTCTTTCAGGCTTAGGATAAAATATTTTATCTAAGAAAGTCTTAATCCCCATATTAGACTAACTCCTCTCCTGCACTTTTCTCACGAAGCAAGTGCTTGTCCACAGCACCTATAAATCAAACTAATTATAGCATATTTACTTTAGGCTAGCAAAAAAACGCCAATAATAATATACCAAATATGGGCCATAAAGCAGATTAATATACATAGCTATGCACAAATAGGGACCAAAGGGAATCGGGTCCTTCCTCGTTTTCAGCTTTGTAGCTAAAAGAACAACCCCCACAAGGCCTCCCATGACAAAGGCTAAAAGCAAAACTACCATAGATCCCGGAATAGCTGCCCATATACCCAGAGCAAAGCTCAGCTTCACATCCCCTGCTCCCATGCCCCCTCTACTTAAGAAGTAGATAGCGCCCATAAGTCCTCCGGAAAAGAGCATACCATATAGAGCATACAACCAGTTATGAGTATAAAAGTGAGTAAAAAGAAGTCCGGTGACAAAAACAAGAGCCACGAAACGATTGAGAATAATCTGGTGGTCAAAATCAATAAAGGTAATGACTATTAAGCAACAAATCAGAATGAAAATCAGTATTAAAGGGATACCAGGCAAAAAATATTTCCCTGCTAGAGCAAATAATAGGCCTGTAAGTAGCTCCACTAAAGCATAACGCATACTGTAATGAGTATGACAATAGCGGCATTTGCCACCTAAAAGAAAATAACTAAGCACCGGTATCATATCCAAACCACCTAAGCGATGACCACAGGAACCGCAGCGAGAAGGCGGACTGACTACGGACATACCTATGGGCAAACGATAGATACAAACATTTAAAAAGCTACCAATAGTGATTCCCACTACAAAATAAGAAAAAAGCAAAAGATACATATGGACCTCCCAAGCAATTAATATTTATATTATAGCTCTTTTTTATTGCTGAATACTAGTACGTAATAGTACTGCCTCAGTCACGTGCTCCATGGTAATTGTAGCCATACCGGCTAAATCGGCTATGGTTTGAGCCACCTTAATTATTCTGTCATGATTTCGTGCACTGAAGCCCAAGCTCTTAAAATATTGACCTAAAATTTTTTGGGCTCCTTCATCCAGCTGACAATACTCCTTTATTTCTCTGCGAGTAAGCATACTATTACATCTAGCCTTAGCATTCCTATATCTGGCAAGCTGCCTATTTCTGGCAGCTATAACTCGTTGACGAATAGTGTAGGAGGTTTCACCTAAGGTGTTGCTTCCCATTTCCTCATACTTAAGCCTGCCTACATGAATTTGCATATCGATTCTATCCAAAAGTGGTCCGGAAATTTTATTTTGGTAACGGTCCACCTCTGCCTGAGTACAGATACAATGATGCACTTCATCCTCTTCCTGCCAAAAACCACAGGGGCAGGGATTTTCTGCTGCCACTAAAATAAAATCTGCCGGGAAGGTTAAAGATGCCTCCACTCTGCTAATAGAGACTACCCCATCCTCCAAGGGTTGTCTTAACACCTCTAGAGCCGAGCGAGAAAACTCCGGCAATTCATCTAAAAATAATACGCCCTTATGACTGAGTGTCACTTCTCCCGGTTTAGGAATCCTTCCACCACCCACTAAAGCATTTCTAGACACCGTATGATGAGGACTGCGAAAGGGTCTATCTAAAATAAGACCACCCTTGTGCTTAAGCAAGCCACTTACACTATAAATCTTCGTAACCTCCAAGGCTTCCTCTTCCGTAAGAGGAGGAAGAATAGTTCTCAGTCTTCTGGCTAGCATGGTTTTACCGGAGCCTGGGGCCCCCACCATTAAAAGATTATGTCCACCGGCAGCAGCAATTTCTAAAGCTCTTTTCGCTACCACCTGTCCCTTAACATCACTAAAATCCTCATCCAATTCTTCATCTAGATGAGTAAGTTGACATTTAAGAAGCTGGGATAATTTTCTCTCTCCCTTAAGATGGGAGACTACTTCCTTTAAAGAAGCTGGCGCATAAATTTCTAGTCCATCCACTAATTCCCCTTCAGCTGCATTATCCTCAGGAATGAAGACCATTTTTTTCCCGCCTTCCTTAGCCCCTATAATCATAGGTAGAACACCGGGAATGCCTCTTAATTTGCCATCTAGCGCCAATTCTCCTATAAAAAGATAATTCTCTGCCTCCTCAAGGAGTAATTGCTTAGTAGCAAGCAATATGCCTATAGCAATGGGTAAATCTAAGCCTGAACCATCTTTTTTTAAATCTGCAGGAGCTAAATTCACCAATATTTTAGTGCCTGGAAATTCATAACCGGAATTTTTCAGGGCCGCTTTTACTCTTTCTCTAGATTCCTTAACAGCTAAATCCGGTAGACCTACAATATTAAAGCTAGGTAAGCCGTTAGCCACATCGACCTCCACAGTAATTGTTACGCCATAAATGCCACAGGTAGTTTCTCCATAGGTTTTTGCATACATTGTTTCACCGCCTCATTCTTCTAAAAACATTTAGGTAGATGATTAATAACAAGATGCCCCATTTGCCAATAGATTTCCACCACATCAAATGCTAAAGAACTATACCGAGCCTTTGTTTCCTGTAAATAAGAAAGAGCCACTAAGCGAATTTTTTCTTGCTTAGCTTTGGTCACCGCTTCCGCAGGATAGCCATAGGTAGTACTTTTTCTGGTCTTAACTTCCACAAAAGCTAAATGGTCTTTGCCTTGGGCAATAAA
>CAZTGQ010000139.1:0-5059 GCA_964613345.1 uncultured Acidaminococcales bacterium
GAAGGCTTTAAGGCACTGCTTCTTATTTTTAGCCTTCCATTAAGGGGAAGGCTTTAAGGCACTGCTTCTTATTTTTAGCCTTCCATTAAGGGGAAGGCTTTGAGCACTGCTTCTTATTTTTAGCCTTCCCCTGGAGGGGAAGGTGGCATGCCGTAGGCATGACGGATGAGGGCTGGTCCAACCTTTCTTTAAAACAGGAGATTTTAGGTTCAGCCCTATTTACCGGTGCTGCCCCTCTTAGTAAAGGGAATGTTTTGAGCGCACAAGGGACACTCCTCAGGCTTAAAGGTTTCTACATTAAGCTTTAAAAGAGCTTCTGTACGAATGCCAAAATCCACCTTGCCGCCGCTTCTATCTACCAAAAGACCAACGCCTACAGGCTCTCCACCTGCTGCTTTCACAGCCTCCATAACTTCTACTACACTGCCACCTGTAGTAACAATATCCTCCACAATTAAGACTCTGGTTCCCGGTGCAAAATGAAAGCCTCGTTTAAAGGTCATCTTGCCCTCCACTCTTTCCGTAAACATAGAGCGTGTGCCAAGATTTTTTGCAACCTCATAGGAGAGCAAAATTCCCCCGGTCATGGGTCCTACTACCAGCTCAATATTATCATTAATATATCTGGTTGCAATTTCCTTGCACAGTTTTTCTGTGAAACGCGGATGCTGCAGCACATTAAATTTCTCTACATACATGGGGCTATGCAAGCCACTGGTAAGTAAAAAATGTCCATGAAGCACAGCCTCTGTTTCTTCTAGCATTCTCATTACTTCCTGCTCAGTCATTTTCTCAGCTCCTTATTTCTTTTAAAATATTTTCTACTGCAGCTACTTTATTTTCTGCCTTAGTAATAGGTCTGCCGATAACTAAATGACTGGCTCCATTGTCCAAAGCACCCTTAGGCGTGGCAATACGACTTTGGTCATTAGCAGCACTCCCCTGAGGTCTAACACCTGGCGTCACAATGAGGAAGTCAGCACCACAAGCGCAACGAATTGCTGCCGCTTCCCTAGGAGACGCTACCACTCCGTCCATACCGCACTTCTTAGCTAACTGAGCTAATAACACAACCTGCTCGTCAATAGGTTTAGCATAATGTAACTCCTGCCACTGCTCTTCATCCATACTGGTAAGCACAGTCACAGCAATAAGCTTAGGACGTACTCTGCCAAGCTCTTTAGCCCTTTGAGCTACAGATTTAACAGCCTCGCGCATCATTTCCGGTCCACCTACAGCATGGACATTCATAATATCAGCGCCTAGCTCAGTGAGCACAGCTAAGCTTTTAGCCACAGTATTGGGAATATCCTGCAGCTTTAAATCTAAGAAGACATGCTTTCCCTTAGCCTTGAGAAAGCTAAGGATTTCAGCACCGGCAGCATAGTAAAGCTCCATGCCTACTTTATAATAGCTCACACTATCTCCCAATTCTTCCACTACAGCCTGTGCCTCCTTAGCCGTAGGAAAATCCAGAGCAACAATTATTCTCTCATCTGCTATCATCTTTACACCTCTCTAGCGTGGTAAGGCTCTGCCTCGCAATTCATTAATGTTATTAATGCCATGTTTATCCATATATTGCAATATATCCTGACAGATGGTTTCTGCCAAAGCAGGGTTTCGGAAATTTCCTGTACCTATGGCTACCATAGTAGCCCCTGCCAAAATAAATTCCAAGGCATCCTCAGCGCACATAATGCCTCCCATACCAATTAAAGGCACCTTCACCTTCTGTGCTACCTGATAAACCATGCGCACCGCTACAGGATGTATGGCCGGTCCTGACAGACCTCCCATCACATTGCCTAAAACCGGTGCTTGCTTTTCTACATCTATTTTCATGCCTAAAAGAGTATTGATTAAAGATATGACATCAGTGCCTGCTGCTTCCACAGCCTGAGCAATAGCTACAATATCCGTCACGTTGGGAGAAAGCTTGGTAATAACCGTTTTACCGGTATTATTTTTCACCGCCCTCACAACCTCTGCGGCTGCCTCAGGACAGGTGCCAAAGGCTAAACCACCTTGAGCCACATTGGGGCAGGAAATGTTAATTTCCACTGCACTTACTCCATCTACATCTAAAGCTCTGGCCAGCTCACCATACTCTTCAGGGGCATCACCATCAATATTTACAATAACAGGCACCTTATAGGCCTTAAGCTTAGGTAAGGTAGTAGTGAGAAAATATTCCACTCCTGGATTTTCTAAGCCAACACTGTTCAAAATACCGGCAGGCGTTTCTACCAATCTCTGCCCTTTATTGCCTGCTCTGGGTTTTAGGGTTGTTCCCTTTACTGTAATAGCACCCAGCTTTTCCAAAGATAAGAAATCAGTGAATTCTAAACCAAAGCCAAAGGTACCGGAGGCAGTAGTAACAGGTGTTAAAAGATGAAGTCCCGGTAAATCAACAGCCAATCTGCCTTGATACAAGGTATCTACCATTGTGCCACCTCCTGAGCCCAAAATACAGGTCCATCAGTACACACCTTTAGTCTTTTGCCTAGCCCCTCACAGGAGCAGGACAAGCAGGCTCCCAGACCACAGCCCATGTATTTTTCTAAAGATATTTGACAAGGAAGGTGAACCTTCTGTACTTCACTTACCACTGCCTTCATCATAGGCACAGGACCGCAAACATAAAGACAATCATACTTACCTTCTTGTAAAAGCTGAGGCAAGGTAGCTAATACTGTCCCCTGCACGCCTAAAGAACCATCATCAGTTGTAAGAAAAATATTGTTAACCTTATTAGCATAAAGCTCCTGCCAAAATAATTCACCGGCTGTTTTGCCACCCATTAAAACGTCAGCCCTTCCTGAAGAAAAGCAAGTAGCTAAAAAATGGAGAGGCGCTAAACCCATGCCACCGCCTACTAAAAGAGGTCTAGTAGCTTTAAGGTCAAAGCCATGGCCCAAGGGCCCCATCACATTAACTACATCTTTAACCTTCGCCTGAGCTAAAATATGGGTAGCCTCCCCTAGCAAACGATAAACCAGAGTAATACTTCCCTCTACCACATCAACTGCTGCAATACCAAAGGGTCTGCGCAGCAGTGGTGCAAGCTGCTTAGTAACAGCTAAGGTGACAAATTGTCCTGGCTGGGCAATTTCAGCTATAGCCGGAGCGTAGAGCTTTATTTTTTTTACCTCAGGTGTTAGAGCTTCATGCCCTAGCACCTGTGCATTGGTAATAGTTTTCATGGCTTACTCCCAGTCTAAATCTTGCAAGGCAACAATGCTCACAATACGTCTGCCCCTCATGGCAGTTAAAACATGCTGCAGAGCATTAGCTGTATCCATAGAGGTTAAGCAGGGTATAGCATGCTCCACTGTGGATCTGCGGATTCTAAAGCCATCTCTGGCTGCATCACCACCATGAGTCAAGGTATTAACTACCATGCCAATTTTACCTTCTTTAATATCATCCAAAAGGTCATGCTGACCATCAGTAACCTTCTGGGCTTCAACTACCTCAACGCCCCGTTCCCGCAGGTACTTGGCAGTACCTTCGGTAGCCATAATTTCGTAGCCCAAGGTGCTTAGACCTGCGGCAATAGATGCTGCCTCCGGTTTATCCATGTCTGCCACAGTAACTAGGATAGTACCATCTTCCGGTACATTAGTACCTGCGGCAATAAAGGCTTTATATAAAGCTCTGGGGAACTGATAATCAATAGCCATAACTTCACCTGTGGACTTCATTTCAGGTCCTAAGGAAATATCCACATCGGTCATCTTGTTAAAGGAGAACACTGGTGCTTTAACTGCATAATAATCAGGGAAGTGTCTAAGACCTGGCTTTAATCCTTGCTCTATAATACTCACACCCATAGCGCACTTAGTAGCAACATCCACCATAGAAATACCTGTAACCTTACTTAAAAAGGGCACGGTTCTACTGGAACGAGGATTTACTTCGATAACATAAAGCTTTTCATCACGAACAATATACTGAATGTTAATCATACCATGAACTTCTAAGCCTAGGGCTAAACGATTGGTATAATCCACGATAGCCTTAATAATTTTTTGGCTCAGTGAACGTGGAGGATAAACAGCGATGCTGTCTCCGGAATGGACACCTGCTCTTTCGATATGCTCCATAATGCCGGGTATGAGCACATTCTCACCATCACAGATAGCATCTACCTCTACCTCCGTACCCTGCAAATAGTGATCCACTAAAACAGGATGCTCTTGGGAAGCCTTCACTGCATTGCTCATATAATATTTCAGTTCTTCCTCGTTATACACAATCTCCATGGCTCTACCACCTAATACATAGGAAGGTCTCACCATCACAGGATAGCCAACGTCATTGGCCGCTTTAATGGCACCTGGAGTGTCAAAAACGGTGTGTCCCTGAGGACGGTCAATATTGCTGGCAGTCAGTAATTCATCAAAGCGCTCTCTATCTTCAGCTCTATCGATGCTGTCCACAGAGGAACCTAAAATCTTCACGCCACATTTAAATAGGGGACCTGCCAAATTAATAGCTGTTTGTCCTCCGAATTGCACAATAACGCCCTCCGGTTTTTCTCTGTCAATAACATTGAGTACATCCTCTAGGGTTAGAGGCTCAAAATATAAACGGTCAGAGGTGTCAAAATCCGTACTAACAGTTTCCGGATTATTATTAATGATAATAGTTTCGTAGCCTAATTCTTTTAGAGCCCAAACAGAATGTACGGAGCAATAGTCAAACTCCACTCCCTGTCCGATACGAATTGGTCCGGAGCCTAAAACGACTACCTTCTTTTTATCCGTCTCCTCAACCTCATCTTCCACGCCATAGGTGGAATAATAATAAGGAGTTTCTGCATCAAATTCTGCTGCGCAGGTATCAACCATCTTAAAGGTAGGAATAATATTCCATTCCTTACGTAGAGCTCTAACCTCTAGGCCTGTCTTGCCAATTAATTCACCAATAGTAACATCAGCAAAGCCCATCTTTTTAGCTTTCCTTAGAAGGTCTTTATCCAAGGTACTGTTTTTTAGCAGCACCTCCATGTCAATAATGTTGTGTATCTTTCTCAGGAAGAAACGATCAATCT
>CAZTGQ010000140.1:0-5040 GCA_964613345.1 uncultured Acidaminococcales bacterium
TGATGTTCTGCCAGGCGTACAGCGCGCGGCCCGTGCGTCCGTTGCCGTCGGTTATTCTTCACCCGGTGATGTATTTCCTTAATAACCACTGACTTAATCAGCAGTTCTTCCTCTTTTTGCTTTAAAGCGGTTACATCCGTTAAAATAACCACCGCTATACTGGGATTAGCAGTACTAATAATAGGGATAACCCTTAGGTTCAGCTTTAAGCCCTCTTCAGCGATTTCCTTGCTTTCCGCTATACCTGTTTTCAGTGCCATACTGACCAGAGGCCAATTAATTTGTACACTATTTACCCTCTTGCCCACAGGCTCATTTACGCCTAAAACAGAGAGAATATGCAGCACACTATTATTGGCCGCCAGGATTTTATTATCATCATCTACGATTAAAACACCGTCATTAGGAGTCAGTCGTCTATAATTCACGTCATCCTTAATCTTGGCACTATCAACGCCTAGCAGCAGCTCCATGGCCGCATTAACAAAAATCTCCTCCGTAGCAAATTCATGCTCACCAGTAGCTTCAAAAGCCACTGCCGCAAAGGGTTTATGCTTCATGTCAAAGAGAGGGAAAATACGCAGCTGAGCAAAAACACCCAGCTCCCACTCTTTTTTACCATTAACCACTATCCCACTTTCCAAGGCTCTGTCCACCAAGGGATCCTCTACCCTGCGAATACTTCGGCCCAGCAGACTGGGAGAATGAGAAACAAAGTTAGTTAAAGGTCTGGATTGAGCATAAACGTAAAGACTCTTCGGGTCAGTATCCGCCTCGTAGTCGGTGACATGAGCATGAGCAATATCGGAGGCCAAATCAGCACTAACACTGCATCTGCGCAAAATATTCAGTTGCTCTTTGGTAAAGCTTTTAGGTAGCATCTTATTCTCCTAATTTTAGCGCTGGCACAGCATTTAAATCCCAACTACTGCGCTCACCATGAAGATATTGATAATAACCTCTGGTAGCAATCATCACCGCATTATCCGTACATAGAATTTTCGTAGGATGCACTAAGGTTGCGCCCACTTCTTCAGCCCCCTTAGCCAAAGCCTTTTGCAGAGCTACGTTAGCAGAAACGCCTCCTGCTAAAACGATTTGCTTAAGGCCTGTTTCTCTCAGCGCTTGTTTACTTTTCTCCACCAATACTTCTATCACCGTCTGCTGAAAAGAAGCCGCTACATCCGCCTTATTAGGCGACAGGCCCTTTTGCTCTAAACCATGGAGGTAGTTTAAGACGGCTGATTTTAAACCGCTAAAGCTAAAGTCATAGCTGCCAGGCAAAAATGGTCTAGGAAAAGCGATGCTTAAGGGGTCTCCCTCTAAAGCAAGCTTTTCTATTTCCGGCCCTCCTGGATAAGGCAGTCCCATCACCCTGGCTATTTTATCAAAGGCTTCTCCTGCTGCATCGTCTCTAGTTTGTCCCAAAAGCTTAAAGCTGTTATAGTCCTCCACTACTAAAAGAGAGGTATGTCCGCCGGAAACTACCAGCGCCAAAAAGGGTGGCTGTAAATCCTCTCCGGACAAAAAATTAGCAAAAACATGTCCCTCTAAATGATTCACGCCAATTAAAGGCTTATCCAAGGCGAAAGCAAGAGCCTTAGCCGCAGAAAGGCCTACTAAAAGTGCTCCCACAAGTCCCGGTCCATAGGTCACAGCAACAGCGCTTATCCTTTCAGGAGCTAAATTCGCCTCTGCCAAGGCTTTATCTATTACCGGCATTATTTTTTCTATATGCTTACGTGAAGCTATTTCCGGCACTACGCCGCCGAATTTACGGTGAATGAGTATTTGAGTAGAAATAATATTAGTCAAAACCTCTCGCCCATTTTTCACCACTGCCGCCGCTGTTTCATCACAGCTACTTTCCACGCCTAAAATATAAACATCCTCGTCCTTCATCTCATCACCTGTCAAAATTCCGGGCCATAATGACCGCATCTTCCTTATTATCTAGATAGTAATGAGGTCTGACCCCCACCACCTTAAATCCTGTATGAGTATAAACCCTTTGAGCGCTGATATTTCCCGCTCTTACTTCTAAATTAATACCTGTAGCGCCTAGCTGCTGAGCCTTATGCACCAATTCTCCTGTTAGGAGTTTACCTAAGCCTTGACCACGCAGCAATTTTGCTACAGCTACCTTAGTCACCTGAGCTTCTCCTGCTACTAGCCAAAAACCGGCAAAGCCTACTACCGCCTTATCCTCCTCTAAAACTAAATAATAGCCTAGAGTAGAATTGAGCTCCTGCCGCCAGGTAGTCTCGCTCCATTTATCAACAAAGGTGCATTGGTCCAGCTGAAAAATTCCGGCTAAATCCTTTTCCAGTGCTACTCTGATTATTCTTTGTTCTTCTTCTGTTCCCATAGCTCTTCCGCCTCAGACCGTCGTAAATAAAAAGGTTCTAAACCAAAATAATCCACTTGCTCCTCCGGCCTATACTTCTTAGCCGCTAAGTTGGCCACTGCTACGGCTCTAGGCAGGCGCAAATCCTCCGGCACCAGCTTTACGTTCACAGGCAGGGGCATTTTGAGCTTATGGCACTCACCCAAAAGCATCACCTGCTGAGGAAGAGCTCCTAAATACTCTATAATTTCTGCTCCGGGCTTAATGGCTACCGGTAAATCCTCTACCAGAGTACTGTCCTCCCAGTGGTACAGGGCAACATAATAATTACCCTTTTGCGCATCTAAAAGGCAGGCCAAAGTCAAATTCGGTACGGGTATATTGTAGGCCAAAACTTCTAAGGTGCTTACTGCCTGTAAAGGCTTTTTTAATCCATAAGCCAAGGCTTCTGCTGTGGCTAAGCCAATTCTAAGACCTGTAAAGGAACCCGGTCCCTGACTCACCGCTACCAAAGCTAAATCCTGTTTTCCCACCTTGGTTCTGGTGAGCATTTGCTCTATCTGGGGCAAAAGTCCTTCGGAATGAGTCATGCCCATATTTATTTCGTAGCTGGCTAAGGGCTTGCCCTCCTCGCAAAGAGCCACCGAGGAGACCTTCGTAGCCGTTTCTATTCCTAATGTTAACATCCTACACCTTCTCACATAATTCTTGATATCTTGCACCCTTGGGCATAAGAGTTATTTCTCTGCCACTTTCCTTGGGCATAAGATTAATTTGTAAATAATTTTCTGGTAGCTCCTCAGGAAAAAGGTCACTCCACTCTATAAGGGAAACGCCCTCTTCCTCCAGTGCCTCCGCAAAGCCAATATCCTCTAGCTCCTCCACCACGTTCAAACGGTAAAGGTCAAAATGTCTGAGAGGAAAGTCACGCCCCTGATAAACATTTAAAAGAGCAAAGCTAGGACTTGTGACCTGACTATAGTCTGCGCCCTGAGCTGCACACATAGCCTTCGTCAGAGCTGTTTTCCCCATACCTAAATCACCGGTCAAACAGATAACATCACCGTTTTCTAGCTGTGCACCCAATTTTAGGCCTAAATTTTTAGTTGCCTCTTCGTCCTCGCAAAAAAATGTTTTCATGATAAACTCCTTTAAAATAGGTCATAATATTATACCACAACTTACCCCTGAGTGGAGACGGTAATTGCAAAGGTCCCTCCCATAAAAAAGAACCTGTAGCCTAAACTCATCCAGCCTAGTAGAAAATCCGGCATTGGATAAATAGTTTAAGTTACAGGTTCTTGTGCATTCTTTAAGCTTTAGGTCCTGCTGCTAAAATGTCCTCGGTGACTTCGCCTTGGAATTTTTCGCTGTTAGTGCTGAAAAGCTTGGCTAGCTTATTTAAGGTGGCATCATAGGCAGCCTTATCCTCCCAAGTATTTCTGGGATTTAAAATATTTTCCGGCACCTCTGGACAGCTCTTAGGCATTTCTAAACCAAAGACAGGCATGGTCTCCCACTCTGCTTCAGCTAGCTTACCGGAAAGGGCTGCCGTAATCATGGCTCTAGTATAAGAAAGCTTCATTCTTTTACCCACACCATAAGCTCCGCCGGACCAACCGGTATTCACCAAATAAACATTAGTATCATGCTTTTCAATTAATTCTCCTAAAAGCTTAGCATAGCTTAGAGGAGGAAGTGGTAAAAAGGGTTCGCCAAAGGCTGTAGAAAAAGTAGCCTGAGGCTCTGTAATACCTCTTTCTGTACCTGCTACCTTGCTGGTATAGCCAGCTAAATAATGGTACATGGCCTGAGCCTTGCTAAGACGAGAAATAGGAGGCAAAACTCCGAAGGCATCCGCCGTTAGGAAGATGATATTACGTGGATGAGTAGCAATACTGGGAAGCTTAGCATTCGGAATGAAATTCAAAGGATAAGCCACTCTGGTATTTTCAGTAAGGGTGGTATCGAAATAATCAGGCTCTCCGCTACCCTCAGCTAAAATTACATTTTCCATAACCGTACCAAATTTAATAGCACGATAAATCTCCGGCTCGTGCTCCTCCTCTAGGTTCACGCATTTAGCGTAGCAACCGCCTTCAACATTAAACACACCGTTTTCTCCCCAGCCATGCTCATCATCACCAATGAGATAACGCTGTGGGTCAGCAGATAAAGTTGTTTTACCCGTACCGGATAGACCGAAGAATAGGGCCACATCACCCTCAGCACCTTCGTTGCAGGAGCAGTGCATGGTGAAAATGCCTTTTCTGGGTAAAAGATAGTTCATTACAGAGAAGATAGATTTCTTAAGCTCACCGGCATAGCGACCACCGCCGATGAGTACCATTTTCTCGTCAAAGTTTAAAATAATAAAGGTTTCGGAATTGGTACCATCCACCTTAGGATCAGCCTTTACATCAGGCAAGCTGATAACGGTAAAATCCTCGGGTACAGTATAGCTTTCCGCTGTTTTGATAAAAAGCTCTTGGACAAATACAGACTGCCAAGCCAATTGGTTAATAAACTTAACTCTAATTTGATAGTCCTTGTCCGCTCCGGCCAAAACATTATTCACATAAACCTTATGCGTACGTACATAATCCATGCATTTAGCATAAAGCTTAGCAAAGGTTTCCTTGCTACAAGGTTGATTATTAGTCCAACTCACCACATTATGAGTCAGCTCACTA
>CAZTGQ010000141.1:0-5008 GCA_964613345.1 uncultured Acidaminococcales bacterium
AAACCATGCTTTGCTCGGCTACTATTAATGACGAAGTAAGCAAGCTGGGTAAGAAGTTGACCAAAAATGTGCTCTTAGCAGACATTACCCCTAAGAGAATTACTGCTGATAGTGTGAAGCAAATTTGCATTAAGGTAGATGAGGCGCACAAGCTGGAGGCTCTTCTTGGGATTATTGCCAGATACAATCCATATTTGATGCTGGTTTTTTGTGCCAGTAAGGAAAGAGCTATTGCTTTAAATGAGGAACTCTTTGCTCAGGGTGTCAATGTAGACGTGCTCCACGGAGATATGTCCCAGGTGAAGAGAAAGAATGTGATGAAGGCCTTTAGGGAGGCTAAGATTCAAGTATTGGTGGCCAGTGATATAGCAGCTCGTGGTCTAGATGTGGAGGGGATTACTGAGGTAATTAATTATGATATTCCCCATGATCCGGATTGGTATGTCCATAGAATTGGAAGAACAGGTAGAGCTGGTAATGTAGGCACGGCTATAACCTTTTATACCTTAGGTGAGGGTAAGTGGCTGCGTAACATCGAAACTAAGCTAGGGGTTACCTTGGAAAAGCAAAATTTAGCAGGCAAAGCTGTTACTCGTACGCAAAAGCCTACCTTGGGGAGGACGAAAAGGACTGCACCTAAAAGAGGGAAAAGCTCTGTGGGACCTAATAAGCGTGGAACCAAGTATCAGGAGGCTTCTCGTAAGCAAAAGCAAAAAAAGCTTAAACAGGAAGACGTCTTTGGTAAAGAGAGAAGACAAGGAAAAATTAAAGAGAATATGATATAATTAAGTGATAATTGATTTAGCGAAATGAGGTAAGAAAATGAGTGAAGTTAGAGTAAGATTTGCACCCAGTCCCACCGGTTATTTACATATTGGTGGAGCCAGGACCTGTTTATTTAATTGGCTCTTTGCTAAAAGTCAGGGAGGCAAGCTAATTCTACGTATTGAAGATACGGATGTGGAGCGTTTAAAAGAAGATTCTGTTAGTCAAATTCTCACTAGCTTAAAATGGCTGGGTCTTAATTGGGACGAGGGACCTGAGGTAGGCGGTGACAAGGGGCCTTATTTCCAATCAGAAAGATTGGAACTTTATAAGAAGGCCTGCGAAGGTTTGGTGGAAGCTGGAAAGGCTTACTACTGCTTTTGCACACCGGAGGATTTAGAGGCTTTAAGACAGAAGCAAAGAGAGTTAAAGCAACCCTTTCGTTATGGACGTACCTGTAGAGATATACCTATGGCAGAGGCTAAGGCTAGAGCTGCAGCAGGAGAAAAATATTCTATTCGTCTAAAAATTCCTGCTACCGGTAATATTGTGGTTCACGATATGATTCACGGTGATGTTAGCTTTAATATGGACCAGTATGATGATTTTGTCATCATGAAGAGCAATGGTATTCCTACTTACAATTTTGCGGTAGTAGTGGATGACCATGGCATGAATATTACTCATGTTTTGCGTGCGGAGGAACATTTATCCAATACACCTAAGCAGATTTTAGTCTATGAAGCATTGGGTTATCCCGTACCTAATTTTGGGCATATGCCCATGATTCTTGCTCCTGACAGAAGTAAATTAAGTAAGAGACATGGAGCTACCTCTGTAGAGGAATTTAGAGAGCAGGGATATTTGCCGGAGGCTATAGTCAATTATTTGACACTTTTGGGTTGGTCTCCCGGTAATGAAGAAGAAATTTTTTCTTTAAAAGAAACCTTGGCTCAATTTGATTTTAGTAAAATGTCCAAGAAAGCAGCAGTTTATGATACGAAAAAGCTGACATGGATGAACGGACAGTATCTATCCGCAGCACCACTCGCTAATGTAGTGGAGGGCGCAATTCCCTTCTTTAAAAATGCAGGACTGGTGGATGATGATTATTTAGCTAGCCATAAGGAGTACTTCAGTCACTTAGTTGATGTAGTAAGGGTGAGAGTGAAAACCTTAGCAGAATTAGCCGATGGTGCTTCTTATTTCTTTAAGCCCCTGTCTGGTTATGAAGAAAAGGGGGAGGCTAAGCATTTTACACCGGAGGGAGCTGTCCTTTTGGAAAAATGTGTTGCCGCGTTAGAAAAGCTGACTACTTTTGATTTAGTAGCTACGGAAGAGGTTTATAACTCTATTGCGGAGCAGGAGAATTTAGCCTTGGGAAAGGTTATCCATCCTACTCGTTTAGCTCTAACCGGTAGAACAGTAAGTCCTGGTCTTTTTGATGTCATGGTGCTTTTGGGTAGGGAAGAAACCTTGACCAGACTAAAAAAGGCTATTAGCTATATTAAACAAAAATAAAAGGGGATGAAGGACGATGAACAAGTATGTAGCAGAATTTATAGGCACAGCGGTGTTGGTGATTTTCGGTTGTGGTAGTGCGGTGGCGGCGAATACCTTGCTGGGTAATGCAGGGCAAACGGTGCAGCTAGCTTTTTCTACCTTGCTCATTGCGTTTGCTTTTGGTCTCAGCATTGTGGCCATGGCCTATTCTGTAGGTAATGTATCCGGCTGTCATGTTAATCCGGCAGTATCTTTTGGTATGTTAGTGGCAGGGCGCATGACTGTGAAGGATTTTGTGGGTTATGTAGTGGCTCAATTTTTAGGGGCTACGGCAGGAGCTGCTCTTTTGGTCTTTATTTTAGGCAGTAATGCTTCCTTGGGGACCAATGGCTTTGGTAAGGCCAGTGCCATGGGCAGTGATATGTATACTGCTCTTTTGGTAGAAATAGTCTTAACTGCTGTTTTTGTTTTCACCATTTTGGGTGTTACCTCTAAGCCTGAATTTGCGAATGTGGCAGGATTAGTCATTGGTTTAACCTTAACCTTAATTCACATCTTAGGCATTCCTTTTACCGGCACTTCGGTAAATCCTGCTCGTAGCTTTGGACCTGCCCTTTTGGCAGGAGGGCTGGCAATGCAGCAGCTGTGGGTATTCATTGCAGGACCTTTGGTGGGTGGTCTTCTTGCTGCCTTTGCTTATGGCGCTTTAACTAACGAAAAAGGACAGAAATAAAGAAAAGTTGGACGAATAGATGACCTATTATGTTGCTATAGATATTGGCGGAATGAGCATAAAGCACGGCATTTTAACGCAGAAAGGCGCGCTAGTTACTAGTGGCGCCTTTGTTTTGTCCACCCAAGAGTGTGGCGTGGAAAAGCTTTTAAAGGCTGTGGTAAGTATTGTGGAAAATTATCAAAGAGGCTATAGCTTATCAGGGATAGCGCTGGCTACTGCAGGAGTTGTAGATGTAGCCAGTGGTAAAATTATTTTTGGTGGTCAGCATTTTCCCGGCTATAGTGGTACTGACTGGATAAGCTACCTAGGTCAACGGTTTAATTTGCCGGTTACGGTGGAAAATGATGTAAATGCTTTAGCTCTGGGGGAATACTGGCAGGGAGCAGCCCAGGGTAAGGAGCTGGTATATGTACTCGCCATGGGTACAGGTATTGGCGGAGCGCTCATGCATAAGGGAAAACTTATTCATGGGGCCTCGTGGTCTACAGGAGAAGTGGGCTGCGGACATATGGGGGAAAAGGAAAACTGGGAGGATGTAGCCTCCACTAAGGCTTTAGTGGAACAGGTTGCCCAGGCTCAGGGAATTTCTCCTAAGGCTTTAAAGGGTGAGGACATTTTTGCTCAGGCTTTAAAGGGAGATGAAGAATGTCAAGCAGCTCTGGATATTTTAATAGAGCGGTGGGCAGAGGGGATAGCAAATATTTGCTACATAGTTAATCCTCAGCAAATTATTTTAGGTGGAGCTGTGACTGTGCAAGAAGAGTATTTAAAGCCGCTGCTTTTGGCTAGGCTAAAGCAAAGACTTGCACCGCCTCTTTATGCGGCCACTGAAATTACCTTTTCTGCTTTAGAAAATAGGGGGATACTTCTAGGCGCTCTGTATAACTTTTTAGAGAAACAGGGATAATAGAATTTTCGTTTCTTTTTTTACAATTTTAGGCTAAATTTACTTGACATCTTTACCAAGTATGTTAAAATATATAGGTATCACTTTGAAGCGTATGATCGTTAGCCCCGATCAGCGGAAAAGATCATCACATGATACTAGAAATTAGATCTAAGCTAATTAGGAGGAATAAGGATGAAAACATATATGGCCACACCGTCCACCATTGAACGTAAATGGTATGTTGTTGACGCTGCTGACAAGACTTTAGGCCGTTTGGCTGCTGAAGTTGCAAAAGTGCTTCGTGGTAAGCATAAACCTACTTTTACCCCTCACATGGATACTGGTGACTATGTCATCGTAGTAAATGCAGACAAGGTAAAGTTAACTGGTAAGAAATTAGTACAAAAGACTTACTTCCGTTATTCCGGTTATCTTGGTGGCGATAAGTACACCAAGGCTGGAGATATGTTGAAAAACAATCCTACTCGTATGGTAGAGCTTGCTGTTAAGGGCATGGTTCCTCACACTCGTTTAGGTAGCCAAATTTTTAGTAAATTATTCGTATATGCTGGTTCTGAACATCCTCATATGGCTCAAAAGCCGGAAGTTCTAACCATTGATATTCGCTAAGAAGGAGAGGAGAACGTAAAATGGCAAATGTTACTTACAATGCAACTGGTAGTCGCAAAAGTTCTGTTGCTCGTGTTCGCCTTATTCCCGGCGAAGGCAAGATTACAGTAAATGGTCGTGAGCTGACTCAATATTTCGGCTTAAAGACTTTAGAGTTAATTGTTCGCCAACCCTTAGAGGTTAGCGAGAATGTAGGCAAGTATGATGTTATTGCTAATGTTGCCGGTGGTGGTATTTCCGGTCAAGCAGGTGCAATTCGTCATGGTATTGCTAGAGCATTACTTAAGGTTGATGGTGAATTCCGTCCTGCTTTAAAGAAGGAAGGCTTATTAACCAGAGATCCTAGAGAGAAAGAGCGTCGTAAATACGGCTTGAAGAAGGCTCGTAAGAGAGGCCAATACTCTAAGAGATAATTTTCTCTATACATACGAAGGGGCTGTAACAAAATGAGGTTTTTCAACTTCATTTTAGTTACAGCTTTCTCT
>CAZTGQ010000142.1:0-4928 GCA_964613345.1 uncultured Acidaminococcales bacterium
CGCCTTGGCTCAACACGCAGCCCAGCTTAGCCTCTTTATCGAGCTTAACTGTAATGGTACCTATATCTAATTGAGCAGCCCGCAGTAAAAGCGTGGCCTCGCTTACATTCTTCTTCCGCACATCCGGTACCACGCCAGGCTCTGCTCCCTTACTAACCACCAATTTAATTTCTCGGCCTTCCTTTACCTTAGTATGAGCGGAAGGCGTTTGTCTGGATATTTGTCCCGATTTAACCAGCGGATCGAATTCCTCCGTCAAAGAGTAGCTTAATTTGAGCTTGGTTAAAATTTCCTGTGCCTCCACCACACTTTTACCCTTTAAATTGGGCACCTCGATGGCTTGGCGAGAAAAGTTACCAAAGCCATAGATAAGCATCCCCAGGCCAAGCAGCACTACGGTAAAGAGTCCAAAAATCTTCTTAGCAGAGTATTTGGGAGAGTCAGAAACCGTATGCTCAGTTTTTTCTTCTAAGCCCTGAAGAATATCCGCCTTATGAACCA
Source organism: uncultured Acidaminococcales bacterium (assembly GCA_964613345.1). GTDB lineage: Bacteria > Bacillota > Negativicutes > Acidaminococcales > Acidaminococcaceae > CAZTGQ01. The sequence goes on from CAZTGQ010000142.1 coordinate 502, forward strand.
CCATGGTTTCATCGCTTACATAGCTGGAATCCGTCCGTTTGGCATCTACCAAGGGCTCCATGACTCGCTTCACATTATCCTCTGAGCTATATAGTAATGCTTCCACCTGTTGCAAATCATGATAAATTTCCAAAGCAGAGCCATATCTCTGCCAGGGCTCCTTAGCCAAAGCCTTCGCCACAACCTTAGATAGCTCCGTAGGAATATTAGGGTCATAGCTTTGTACAGAAGGAACCTGACAATTTAAATGCTGCCTAGCTACCTCCGCCGCCGTATCTCCATTAAAGGGCAATTTCCCTGTAAGCATTTCAAACAGCACTACGCCTAAAGAATAAACATCGGACTGGGGAGTAACCTTACCTCCAGCTGCTTGCTCCGGTGCCAAATAATAAACAGAACCCATGACCTCTTTTTGATTAACTATATTACTTTGACCCACAGCCTTGGCAATACCAAAATCAGTGATCTTAGCTACGCCCTTATCATTAATCAAAATGTTGTGAGATTTGACATCACAGTGAACTAAATTATTGCTATGAGCATGATTAAGAGCTGCTGCTACACCGCTAGCATATTTAATAGCAGTTTTATACGGAAGGGGACCATGCTGCATTAAACATTCCTTGAGAGAAAAGCCCACAATATATTCCAGAACAATAAACTGAATTCCCTTTTCCTGACCAACATCATAGACACTGGCTATATTGGGATGGGACAATTTGGCAGCAGCATAAGCCTCCTGCTTAAACCTTTCTACAAAGCTAGCATCACGCAGATACTGATCTCTTAAAATTTTTATGGTCACATCTCGATGCAATATAGTATCAAAACCATGAAAAACCTCAGCCATTCCTCCATCGCCGATTTTTTCAATGATTTCATATCGTTTGTTTAGTATTATTCTTTCTTCCATGGCTAAGCCTCCAAGTCAATAATTATAAAGGAGATATTGTCACGGCCTCCTGCCAATAAGGCCTCTTCTAAAAGCCTATCAGCCAGAGCTTCCACGTCTTTTTCCCTAAATATTTCTTCCAGCTTATGCTGTTCTACCATATTGGATAATCCATCGGAGCACAGCAGAAGCTTTTGCGCTCCGGCCAAGATAAATTCAAAGGTATCTACCTCTACTACCGGAGCCGCACCCACTGCTCGCAAAATCATATGCTTTTTCTCCGAGTTTTCAGCTTCCTCAGGCGTTAGCTGCTTTTGTCTAACCAGCTCCGCCACATAGCTATGGTCACTGGTAACCTGCTTTAAGCTTTCATCCTGCCAGAGATAAATTCTACTATCTCCCACATGGCCAACAAAGCCCTTCTTTTCCTGGTTTAAATATAAAACAGTGAGGGTAGTACCCATTCCCTTAAGAGCTGACTGAGTAACCGCCAAATTCCATATTTGAGCATTAATACCTTCAATGCTCTGCCTAATATAGGGCAATACCTGAGCTTCCTCCAAAGAAGAAAGATCCATATCATTAAGTCCATGAACGGCCTTAAGGCTAGCTACCTCACCTGCCTTTTCGCCACCCATACCATCTGCAATAGCAAATAATTCCGGTTCCCTGACCAAAATGCTATCCTCGTTATTTTTTCGTACCAATCCCCTATTGGTCCGATAAGCTGTTCTCATACCCTTCACCTCGCAAATTTCTTGCTCTTAGCTGTCCACAGGCAGCATCAATATCCTTACCCATTTCCTTACGTAAGGTAACGTTAAGCTTTGCCTTTTTCAGAAGCTGAAAGAAAGCATTAACACCTGCCTCCGTTGGCCTTTGAAAGCCTTTTTCCGGTACAGGATTAGCAGGAATAAGATTAACCACACAATTTTTTCCTCGCAGAGCCTTGATTAAGGCATCCGCCGCCTGAGTCGTGTCATTAAGACCTGCCAACAAAATATATTCGTACATAGTCTGACGACCATTTTCCTTCTGATAAAGATCTGCCGCGGCAATCACTAAATCCAAGGGATACTTTTTATTAATGGGCATCAAACGACTACGCATTTCCATATCTCCGCTGTGGAGGGATACTGCTAAATTAATCGTTCTCTTTTGTCGCACCAGCTCATTAATCCCCGGAACAATACCACAGGTAGAAATGGTCATATTGCGATAGCCTATGCCTTGAGCAAAATCACTATGTAAAATATCCAAAGCCTTAAGAACAGCCTCTAAATTAAGCAGGGGCTCACCGCTACCCATAACTACCAAACGACTTATTCTTTCTTCCTTAGGAGTAAGCTCTCTTTGAAAGTAGTAAAGCTGAGCTAAAATTTCTCCGGCTGTTAAATCACGCTGACAACCAAGCAGTCCACTGGCACAAAAGGCGCAGCCCATGCTACAGCCCACCTGAGAGGACAAGCAAATGCTATAGCCATAGTCATGATGCATGAGCACTGCTTCCACAGAAGCCCCATCAGGAAACTGCAGGAGCACCTTAGAGGTAAGGCCATCCTTAGAATCCTGCCTGCGAAGCACTGTGAGAGAGCCTGTCAGCAAGGTAAAATGCTCCGCTAAGAGCTCTCTGTCTGCTTTAGACAAATTGGTCATCTCTTCAAAAGAATTTACGCCCTGTTGATAAAGCCATTGAAAAATCTGCTTGCCTCGATATTTTTTTAAACCTAAGGGCAAAATTTCCTGTTCAATTTCCTCTAAGGTCAAGCCTATTATTTCCTGCTTCATTTGTTCACCCTATTTTCTCGTCTTTGTAAAAGACATAAATAAAATCCATCCACATCATCCACCTGGGGCAGTAGCTGTAATTCTGCCACTGTTTCTCCTGTCTGGGGATGCTTAAAGCCTACTTGCGTAAAGTTCTCATTCTTGCTGAGGAAATCAGCAACAACTCTAGTATTTTCGTCCTGCTCCAAAGTACAGGTACTGTACAGTAAATACCCACCCGGTTTAACATACTGAGCTGCAGTAGCTAAGATTTGCTTTTGAACAGGGGGAAATTTACTTAATTCTTTTTCCACCTTTCTCCACCTAGCCTCCGGTCTACGTCCTAAAACGCCCAGACCTGAGCAAGGTGCATCCACCAAAACTCTGTCCGCCTTACCCACTAGTTCCGGCATAAGCTCTCTGGCGTCCTGTAGCTTCGTGATAATATTGGTCAGACCTAAGCGCTTGGCATTCTCTGCTACAAGCTTTAACTTATGGTCATAAATATCCATAGCTAAAACCTTGCCCCTGCCCTCCATTTTTTGGGCTAGATGGGTTGTTTTCCCCCCGGGAGCACTGCATACGTCTACTACCAGATCACCTGCCTGGGGGGCTAAAATATCTGCAGCTAGCATGGAGCTTTCATCCTGAATATAAATATAACTACCAAATTCCTGCATTAATTTACCTACGGAGCCAAGCTGAATACCTCTAAGTCCATCCTTACTCCAAGGAGAAGGCTCCACCTGATAATCCGCTGCAGTCAATTTAGCCATTAAAGCCTCTCTGGTTATTTTTTTAGTATTTACTCTTAAGGTAATTCTAGGAGGCTTATTGTCATATTCACAGATTTGCTCTGCAGCCTCCCAACCATAACGATAGCGCCATCTTTCAATCAGCCACTGAGGATGATAATAATTAAGGGCCAAGTATAAGCCCAAATTTTCCTGCCTACTAGGAAGGGTAAGAGTAGCCTTCTGTCTTACTAAATTACGCAATACCCCATTGACAAACTTCACCATGCCCTCATGACCAAAGCTCTTCACCAGCTCCACAGTTTCATTGCAGGCTGCTGAAGCAGGTACCTTAGATAAATAATAAATTTGATATGCACCCAAGCGTAGCGCCGTTCTTACCCTAGGCTCCAGCTTAGCAAGCTCTTTATACGAGCATTTACTTAAAAGCCAGTCTAAGGTGCCCTGAGTTTTCACCGTACCATAAACCAATTCGGTGAAAAAACGTCTGTCCTGATCAGACAGATGATTATTGCCTAAGGCCTTAGACACCGCTAGGTTACCATACGCACCATCGATAAAAATACTATTTAAGGTTTGCCATGCCAATTTTCTAGGATTATCCTTTATTATGCTCATGAATCTCCTCATCTGTTAAAAAAGTTAAAATTGCTTCTTCTACCTTCGTCATATCCGCTCTGGTATTAAAGCAGGGACCATTAGGCCTTTCATTGAGAACACCAATAACTGGCAAAGGGAAAACATCCTGAATACCACTGGTTAAATCTCTTTCACAGGCCACAGCAACTATGGCCTTGGGTCTAGCTTCCTTCACCGCCTGACGAGCTAGGGTGCCACCTGTAGAAATAGCTACCTTAAGTCCATACTTTTTAGACAGGGCCAGTAGTTCTCCCACCCCACAGCCACCACACTGATGACAATTATTAATATCTCTGGTGACCTTATAAGTACAGGTGTCCTTTTGAATGCAATGAGGAGTGAGAATTAAAAGTCTATTTCCCGGTACCTTAACA
>CAZTGQ010000143.1:0-4891 GCA_964613345.1 uncultured Acidaminococcales bacterium
AGCAGTTAGATTTTTTCTTTGTAAGCATTGTGGTAATATGGTAGGTCTTCTACATGATAGTGGCGTACCACTTGTGTGCTGTGGTGAAAATATGACCGAGCTCATTGCTAATACAACTGATGCCGCTCAGGAGAAGCATGTACCTGTAGTGGAAATCAGCGGTAATACAGTTAAGGTTACTGTAGGTAGTGTGACACACCCTATGGAAGAAAAGCATTATATTCAATGGATTTATGTGCAAACAAATCTAGGTGGTCAGAGAAAGACTTTGAAGCCCGGTGCTGCGCCTGAAGCTGTTTTTGTGTTAGCTCCCGGTGAGGAGTTTGTGGCAGCTTATGAATATTGCAATCTCCATGGACTTTGGAAAAAAGAAAAATAAAGAGGATGTAGTATAGTTAACTGCTAGGCAGGGAAGTTCTTTCCTTGTCCTAGCAGTTTTTTGTTGGGAGCTATAACTGGCCAAAGATTATGAAAGACAATCTTGCCAACTGGTAGTATAATTAAAAGAAAACATGGGATCTTATGGTCTCATAAATGTTACGGTTACAAATTTTTCAGGGGAAGGGTTACATAAGGGGTGAGGGTCATGGCAGAGATGGGAAAGCAGTCTGTTTGTTTAGCTGAGTTGTATGCCGAGTTAGTGGATGAAAGCAGCAATAGTATTTATGTTAGTGATACTGATAATTATGATTTATTATATGTTAACAGGACCTGTCTAAAAGCTTTAGGTCGAGGACAGGACGATTACAAAGGAAAAAAATGCTATGAATTCATGTTTGGCGGCACTTCTCCCTGTGAATTTTGCAAAATTAAGCAAATGAATTATGATAGTTTTTTGGAGCGAACTGTTAACTATGTTCCTACGGATAGAATCTATACCACGAGAGGAAAATTGCTGACCTGGAATGGCTCTAATGCTCATGTAGAATATATTCAGGATGTGACAGAGCTGAAAAACATGGAAAAGCAGCTTTTGGAGGAGAAACAGAGTAGGGAACGTCAGTACCAGGAGGAGTTAGCTCACGGACAGAATGTCAATAAATTAAAGGATGACGTCCTTCAGGCTGTAGTTTCCTTGGAGTACGATTATATTTCCTACGCTAACCTAAAGGAGGATACCTTTAAGCTGTATGCTGGTGAGCTCATGGGGCTGGATACTCATGGCGTACATGAGAGTCAATATTCTTTAGCAGAAGAAAAGCGAGTTAGAGCGGTTGTGGTACCGGAGGATTTAGAAAGAGTGGTTTGGGAGATGTCTCCTGCTGGTATGCGTGCCAATCTGGAAAAGGAAGAGATTTTTACTACTGTTTTTAGCATGAATGACGGTGTTCAAGGCATAAGGCAAAAGCGGATTCAATATGCTTATTTTGATGAGAATAAAGAAAAGATTATTGTCACCAGAACGGATGTTACAGATCTTTTGGATAAGCAAACTAAGCAACAGAGTGCCCTGGAAAGTGCTCTCTTGGCCGCCAAACAGGCTAACAGTGCCAAAAGCGATTTCCTCTCCAGGATGAGTCATGAAATTCGTACACCTATGAATGCCATTATAGGTATGAGCGCTATTGCCGCTCAATCCATGGGTAATGATAGACAGGTGGCTGATTGTATAGGTAAAATAGGAATTTCCGCACGATTTTTATTATCTCTAATTAATGATATTTTGGATATGAGTCGTATAGAAAGCGGTAAGCTGCTTTTGAAAAATGAAATTATTCCCCTAGAGGAGCTATTGCACGAGATTAATTCCATTTGCGGGTCCCAGGCTCAGGCTCAAAATATTGAGTATGAAAATATTACGGATGCTTCTCTAGAGGATTATTATATAGGCGACGTTATGAAGCTTAAGCAGGTGCTGATTAATATTATCGGCAATGCTATAAAGTTTACGCCGGAAGGCGGTAAGGTGGTCTTTTATGTACAGCAGGCATCCAAGGACAGTCATAATGCCAAGCTGCGCTTTGTGATTAATGATACCGGCTGTGGTATCAAGCAGGAATTTATGCCACGGCTTTTTGAACCATTTGCTCAGGAGAATATGGGAAATACAGCCATGTACAGTGGCACAGGCTTAGGCCTAGCTATTTGTAAAAATTTGGTGGATTTAATGGGTGGCGATATTCATGTGCGCAGTGTGGTTGGCTTTGGCAGCGAATTTACAGTAGAAATACCCTTGGGTATTACCGAAGAATCTAAAAAAAGATATCTGAGCAAAAATTATTCTGACTTTAAGGCTTTGAAAACATTGGTGGTTGATGATGATATAACTGTTTGTGAACAGGCCATGATAACCTTAAAGGAAATCGGCGTAACAGCGCAATGGGTGGATAGTGGCCGGAAGGCAGTGGATTTGGTTCAGCAAAAATGGACTGAGCAGCAATCCTTTGATTTAATTCTTTTAGATTGGAAAATGCCGGATATGGACGGCATTGCCACGGCTAGACGTATAAGAAGCATCGTAGGGCCGGAGGTTACCATTATTATTATGACAGCCTATGATTGGAGCAATATCGAGGCGGAGGCTAGAAAGGCCGGCGTTAATCTCTTTATGAGTAAACCTATGTTTAAGTCTTCCTTGATTTTTGCTTTTGAGCAGGCTTTGGGCAAACAAGTAGAAGAGAAAACAGTGGTAACCGAGGAGTTTCGTTTTGAAGGCAAACGTATTTTGCTAGCGGAGGATCATCCTCTTAATGTGGAAGTGGCTAAAAAGCTATTGGAGAGCAGGGGCTTTACGGTGGATGTAGCGGAGAATGGCTTAAGAGCGTTAGAAATGTTTACGACCACCGCCGTAGGTTATTATGATGCCATTTTGATGGATATACGTATGCCGGAAATGGATGGCTTGCAAGCTTCCTACAGTATTAGACGTTGGCGCAAGGATGATGCTAAAACCATACCCATTGTGGCTATGACGGCCAATGCTTTTGATGATGATGTACACAAATCCAAGGCTGCAGGCATGAATGCTCATTTAGCAAAGCCTGTGGAGCCACAGCAGCTTTATCAGCTGCTGTATGACCTTATTTATGGAGCTAAGGATGCTTTGGAGCAGAACACCTAAAATGCAGGCGGTGAAAACGTGATAAAAGCTGAAGAGAAGATTTACGAAATAAGACAGGAAATATTCAATCATTTTTATGAGGCTACTGATGTGCATGAGGCGGTACAATATGCCTTGGCTCGAGTAGGAGAGTCTTTTCAGTTAAGCCGGGTTTATATTTTCCAAGATAGTGAGGATGGAACTCATTCTAGTAATACTTTTGAATGGTGTGGACCGGGAATTACCTCGGAAAAAGACAATTTGCAGAATGTTTCTTACGAGTATTTAGGAGGCTATAGAAGCTTCTTCGATGCGCAAGGTTGTTTTATTTGTCCTAGTGTGAGTAAGCTCCCCTCTCCGGTACGGGAGGTGTTAGAGAGTCAGAAAATAAAATCCATGATTCAATATTTGATTTTTGATCATGGTAAAAACTGGGGCTTTGTGGGCTTTGATGATTGCACTAGTAAGCATCCGGAGTGGTTGCAGGATAAAATGCTTAAGGATACTTTAATATTAGTTGCTAGGATGTTAACCGTATTTTTACTCAAGGCTCAGGATGTGGAAAGACTACACGCTTACCAAAGCTTATTAGGGGAAAAGCTGCAGGAGGAACAGGTTCTAAGACAGGAGGCGGCTAAGGCTAACCAAGCTAAAAGTGCTTTTTTGTCCAATGTCAGTCACGATATGCGCACTCCCTTAAATGGTATTTTAGGCTCTGTGGAGCTGGCCAAGGACGAGATTTATAATCCTAAGGCTATGCGGGCTTATTTGCAGGATATTGCTTTTTCGGGAAATTTTCTGCTCAGTCTTATTAATGATGTCTTGGATGTGACTCGCATCGAAAAGGGAGAAATGAAGCTCCGTTTAGAGCCCTATCCCTATGATGATTTTATTAGAAGGATCACTAATCTTATTTTGCCTCTTTGTCAGAAGAAGCATATTACTCTAAATATGAATCCTTTGTCTTCGGCAGCAGCTGTTTTAGTAGATAAAATACGGTTTCAACAAATTTTCTTTAATATTTTCTCTAACGCTGTGAAATATACCCCAGAGGGTGGGGTGATTAATCACTATACCCAGATAAAAGAACTGGATGCCAACCATATAGACTGCAGGTGCTCAATTGTAGATAACGGGATTGGTATGAGTGAGGACTTTGTGCGGCGTGCCTTTGAACCCTTTGTTAGAGAGAGGCAGAGTAGTTATGAGGTGGAAGAGGGGACCGGTTTAGGTCTGCATATTGCTCAGGAGCTGGCTCATCTCATGGGAGGCGAGATAATCCTAGAGAGCACTTTAGGCAGGGGCACTAAGGTGACTGTTCATTTGGTACTGGAGGTAGTCAGAGATTACCGTGAAGACCTTCAAGAAAAGGATGTCAGAGAGGAAGAAAAGCTGCGTAATCTTCGTATTCTTGTGGTAGAGGACCATCCCCTTAATGCTAAAATTGTGCGAGTCATGTTAGAGAGAGCCGGCTGCCGTGTAGATTGGGTAAATAATGGAGCTAAGGCGGTGGAGCAGGTAAAGAAAAACCACCAGCAGACTTATGATGTTATTCTTATGGACATGAGAATGCCCATAATGAATGGCGTGGAGGCTACAAGGGCTATTAGAGCCATGACGGGGAATTATGCTAGGAGTGTGCCCATTATTGCTATGACGGCCAATGCTTTCCCTCAGGATATTGCAGAATGCTTGGTAGCAGGGATGAATGCTCATTTATCTAAACCTATTAGTCTGCAAACCCTGTATACTACGATTTTACAGCAGTTATAATTGAAAAATATATATGTAAAAGCACGCCTTTCTTTTGAAGAATAGCTTAAATGTTAGACGAAAATAACGTTTAGGGTA
>CAZTGQ010000144.1:0-310 GCA_964613345.1 uncultured Acidaminococcales bacterium
AGTAGAGGCTAACCGCATGGTCTTTATTTTTTTCATCCTTAGGTTAGGGAAACCTAACCTAAGGAACTCCCCGTTTAATCTGAGGTTGTGTTGGAAGTCTGAGCAGACATTTCCAGGGCAGCCTCTTTTTTATAGGATTAATGGGGAAAAATAATTTTTCCGGAAAAAGTTGCTTTTGAAGCATAAAAGGTATATACTAGGCGAGTAAGTTTTAGCTAACTAGAAGGGATGCTTTTTTATTTGCTTCTGGGTTAGTGATTACTAATTAAAGAAGGGTGGATTTCAGATGGATAATAAGGAAACGTACACA
>CAZTGQ010000144.1:320-4849 GCA_964613345.1 uncultured Acidaminococcales bacterium
GTGTTTTGGGACTAAAAGCATTAAAGAGTAAGGAGGCTAAGAAGCTAGTGGTTCATACTGCAGCAGTAGCTCTTAGAGCCAAGGAGGAGGCCTTGGATAAGGTCACAGCTTTGCAAGAGGGAGCAGATGATATTGTAGCCGAGGCTGAAGAGGTGAACCGTCAAAAAAATGCTGACACTGCACAACCTGAGGTTAGCCAAGACTAATAAGAGGGAGCGGCTAAGATGAAGTATATTGTGAAAAATAGACTCCCTGGACGTTTGCATTTAAAGGTGGTGAGCTGGGCAGATAAATCAGTCCGCGCACTTACCTTGGCTCAAGCGGGACTTATTATGGCGGCCTTGGAACGTTTGCCGGGAGTACTGGAAATTAAAATTTATGAACGCACAGCAGGTGTGGTGGTGCAATATGCTTCTGCTAATACCCTGGAAAAAATACAAGAAAGCTTGGCTACCTTGAGAAAGAGAGAAAAAGATCTTTTGCCTGTAGCAAAGCGTAAGGAGGAGAGCTTAGCTCTCAATAGCAGTTATAAATATCGCCTTTTGGCTATGGTGGTGAGACATTTTGCTGTGAAGCTTTTAGTACCCTTGCCTGTGAGAGTAGTGCTACGAACCTGGCGTGCCTGGCACTTTTTGACACAAGGGATTAATTCTCTTTTGCACAGAAGGCTGGATGTAGCAGTTTTAGATGCTACGGCTATCGGCGCTTCCCTGGCCCAAAAGGACTCTGCTACTGCAGGAACGATTATGTTTTTGCTGAAGGTGGGAGAGCTGTTAGAAGAGTGGACACTAAAAAAATCGGTAACAGATTTAGCCGCCAGCATGTCTCTAAATATTGCTAAGGCTTGGGTGGTGGAAGCTGGCGTGGAGCACGAGGTAGAAATAGATTTGGTAAGGACTGGGGATTTGGTAGCTGTGAAAATGGGCAGTACTATTCCCTTGGATGGCGTTGTAGTGGACGGGGAGGCGTTAGTTAACCAAGCTTCTATGACAGGCGAATCTCTTCCTGTGCGTAAAAAAGCGGAAGCACTGGTTTATGCCGGAACTGTATTAGAAGAGGGAGAACTGACCATTAAGGTGAGCAGTAGGGTGGGAGAAACTCGTTATGAGCGCATAGTGGCCATGATTGAAAATTCCGAAGCTTTAAAGTCTCAGGTGGAAAGCAGAACTGCCGGCTTAGCTGATAGACTTGTGCCCTACAGTTTAGGTGCTACCATCTTGACTTATCTCTTGACGGGCAATGTAACTAAGGCTATGTCCATTCTCATGGTGGATTTCTCCTGCGCGCTAAAGCTTGCTATGCCGCTGGCCTTTCTCAGTGCCATGAGGGAATGCTCTAAAGGGAAAATTACTGTCAAAGGCGGTAAATTCCTCGAGGCAGTAGCCCAAGCAGATACCATTGTCTTTGATAAAACAGGAACCTTGACCAAAGCTCAGCCGGAAGTGGTGAATTTGGTTAATTTCAGTAAATATTCCAGAGAAGAGCTTTTAGCTTATGCAGCTTGTTTGGAGGAGCATTTCCCCCATGCTGTAGCTAATGCCATTGTACATAAGGCTTTTACAGAAGATATCAGTCATGCAGAGATGCATTCTAAGGTGGAATATGTAGTGGCACACGGAATTGCTTCCACCGTCAATGGCTTACGTATTGTCATTGGTTCTAAGCATTTTGTGTTGGAAGATGAGCAGTGTAAAATTCCTAAGGGTAAGCTGCACTTAATGGAAACTATATCGGCGGAATATTCACATATTTACATGGCCATAGCAGGTAAGCTAGTAGCTATTATTTGTATTAGAGATTCTCTTAGAGCTGAGGCCAGGGAAACTATTACGGCCTTAAGAGCAGCAGGCTTCTCCCATGCAGTTATGATGACGGGAGATAGCGAAAAGACAGCTGCGGCCGTTGCCGATCAATTAGGACTGGATGAATATTACTCTCAGGTATTGCCTGAGGATAAGGCTAACTACATTAAGCAGGTGAAGGCGAGAGGTAGCAAGGTGATTATGGTGGGTGATGGTATTAACGACTCACCGGCACTATCAGCAGCGGATGCCGGCATTGCCATAGCTCAGGGAGCGGACATTGCTCGTCAAGTAGCTGACATTACTATCGGGGCGGAGGATTTAAGGCAGCTAGTGGTTCTAAAACAAATTAGTACTCTGCTTATGGAGAGAATTGAATTTAATTATCATTTTATTGTGAGCTTTAATGTGGGACTGATTGGCTTAGGCTTGGTTGGCGTATTGCCACCGGCTACCTCTGCCCTTTTGCATAATTTATCCACTCTCGGCATTGGTATGCACAGTATGCAAAATGTACTTACGAAGGCTAAGAGTGCTTAAATAATATATTTTAAAGGAGGAATTAATTGTGGTAAACAAAACTCTATTATTTACTGTGGCTATGGCTTTAGGCATTAGTACCACAGCCTTTGCGGCTAATCCTTTTTCTGATGTACCGGCTGGTCACTGGGCTTATGCTTCTGTGGCGAAGCTGGCAGCAGCAGGTATTGTGGATGGCTACCCAGACGGAGCATTTAAAGGACAGCGTACTATGACTCGTTATGAAATGGCTCAAATTGTCGCTAAAGCGCTGGCTAAAGGCGCTATCGGTGCTGATGATAAATTAGTCAGTGAATTTGGTGAGGAGCTTGATAATTTGGGCGTTAGAGTGGCTAGGCTGGAAAAGAACGCTGACCAAGTAAAAATCACAGGTGAGGCTAGATTCCGTTATTTCCACTCTAACAAGAAAACCTTGGGCGCAGATGGCGATAAAAGCTTTGAAACGGATTTGCGTACCAGACTGAATTTTGCAGGTGAGGTAAATGATAACTGGCATTATAATGGTATGCTGGAAAACACTCAGGATCTAGGTGATGATAGTGGTAATGGCGATACTAAATTGTTAAGAGCCTATATGGAGGGCAATATTGGTTCGCTGGGCGTACGTGCAGGACGATTTGATTATTATATGGCTGATGGCTTGGTCTTAGACACTGACGGCGATAGTGTGGATGGCGTAGAGCTGAAGCTAGGCGATGAGGAGAAGACAGCTCTAACTCTAGGCTATGGTAAGCTGGGCATTGACGGTGACGGTAGTAAGTTCTTCGGGGCAGAAGCGAAAGGCAAACATAATAACCTAGGCTTTAAGGCCGGCTACTATAGATTTAAAAGTACTCCGGATACTCCGGTTATGGGCGAAAATCCTACTATGGTTGATGCAGGATTATCCTATAGCTTTGGACCCTTGGTAACTCTTTCTGCCGATTATCTCCATGGCAACAAAGGAAACATGGAGAACAGAAAGAATGGGTATGCCTTTGGGTTAACTGTAGGTGAAGCTGATCCGGAAAAGGTGGGCAGCATAGGCTTTTTCACTAATTACTGGGATCAACCTCGTGGTACCTTCTATGCTCATAGTACTGATGCCAATGTCTTTGATGATGCTAATACTGGCTTTAAGGGTTGGGGTATAGGCCTTAACTATGCACCTATGAAGAATGGCGTGGTCACTGTGGCTTACTTTGATACTAAGGAAAAAGGTGGCGAAAACAGAAAAGATAAGCGCCTGTGGACGGACCTTACGGTGACTTTTTAAAAAATAATAAGCCTTCCCCTAAGGGGAAGGGGGACCGCTTGCGGTGGATGAGGGGTAGCGAGCTACGACCGCAATGCAAATCTAGTGAATTCAGGCAAACCAAAAGCCTTCCTCCAAAACCAAGCATTAGGATAGTGCTTTTAAGCCTTCCCCAGTCGGGGAAGGCTTTAGGTGCGTTGTCAAGTTTTACTTTTTCAATGAGTATACTTAGGCAATATCATTAGTGTTTATTAAAAACTTACAAAACTGTACAAAAATGATTGACAAGTGTCTACGAAAATGTCATAATGTAATACATAGCTTTTGAGTTTATATATCCTAAAGGTAATGAACAGGAACAAGACTTAGCACTGTTGCTTAGAGAGTTGGTGGCTGGTGGAAACCAATGAACAGGTTAAGGGATAACTCACCTGTGAACCTTATCGGCGAAAATAGTAGTCGATAACGCTTGGCCACGTTAAGGCTTTCAAGTACCAATTAGGGTGGTACCGCGATATCATCGCCCCTATCTGCTTTGCAGATAGGGGCGTAGTTTTTTACCTAAAGGAAAATTAGGAGGTGTCCCAGATGGGAATGACAAGAACACAAAAAATTATGGCAAAGCATGCCGGGAGAGATGGAGTAGAGGTAGGGGAACTGCTTATTTCTCAAGTTGATTTAACCTTGGCTAATGATATTACAGGTCCTCCCGCTATTGATGAGTTTGATAAAATTGGTAAGCCGGTTTTCAACAAGGATAAAATTGCTCTGGTGCCGGATCATTTCTCACCTCCCAAGGATATTAAATCTGCAGAATTATGCAAGCATATGAGAGATTTCGCTCATGAGCATAATATTACCAATTATTTTGAAGTTGGGCGCATGGGTATTGAGCACGCACTTTTACCGGACCGTGGTTTAGTGGCGCCGGGAGAAATTATAATTGGAGCAGA
>CAZTGQ010000145.1:0-4815 GCA_964613345.1 uncultured Acidaminococcales bacterium
GTGAAGAATTGCTCTTCATCACATAATTTTAAATCGCTAAGATTGCTTCAGCTGCTAGGAGGAGAGGTAGTTGCGCAACGTAGACCAATTATCTAAAACTCTTAGAACACTCTTGGTGAAGAATTGTGTCAGCCTAGGAAGAAAATGATTTTAAGAAGGAGCAAGTATCGTGACATACAGCGACTGATTAAAATCGTTTCCTGACAACGGCTGACACAATTATCCGCCAAAGCTACAATTTAGGCGTATAATACAAAAAAAGACTCTGGCTTATATAGCCAAAGTCTTTTTTAATATACTAATTATCTTATGCTTCTGCTTGTACAGGATATACGCTGATTTGACGACGATCCCTGCCCAATCTTTCGAAAGCAACCTTACCTTCGATTTTAGCATAAATAGTATGGTCCTTACCAATACCAACATTATTGCCAGTATGGAATTTGGTACCACGTTGACGAACAATAATAGAACCTGCAGTTACTACTTGTCCATTATGTGCCTTTGTGCCCAAACGTTGAGCGTTAGAGTCACGACCATTATGGGTAGAACCGCCACCCTTTTTATGTGCATGTAATTGAAGTACTAATTGAAACACCATGCTCACCTCCTGTGTTCTTCGGTGCTTAGATACTTGCCATATTCTCTTTGCAGATTGGCTAGTCCACAAACCATAGTCTGCAAAATAGCTTCTGAAAGCTCATCAGGCTTATCCTTTAGCTTTACTGACAGAGTACCCTTTTCTTCATTCAGAGCATAAGTCAGCTTACGTTTTAAATGTTGTTCCAGTCCAAGGACCGGAAGCTGAGTGGTCAAGGAAACCATGGCACAAACCTGATCAAAACCCTCTTCTACAGAGTCTGCATGACCAACTACCTGATATTCCTCAATCAAACCCTCTTGATTATAAAAAATATCTACCTTAATCATCTTAAGCTTCAATACCGGTAATCTCAACCTGAGTAAATGGTTGACGATGACCTTGACGCTTGCGATAGTTGGCTTTAGCTTTATACTTGAAGACAAAAATCTTCTCTGCTTTACCCTGCTTAGCAACCTTAGCTTTTACTTTAGCGCCGGTAACTACAGGTGTGCCAATCTTAACATCGCCGTCATTAACTACGGTTAAAACCTTATCAAAAACTACTTCGCTACCTTCTTCTACGTTTAACTTCTCCACGTTTAGAACGTCGCCTTCGCTTACACGGTATTGCTTACCGCCGGTTTCAATAATAGCGTACATAACAGCACCTCCCTCTTCTAAGACTCGCCAAATACGGTACTCCCTTGGAGTTTACGGAACCTCTTCGTGCGGTGGTACATGAACTCTAAATCCATGCTGAAATATCTTAGCACAAAAAAGCCCTTCCTGTCAATATATTTTGACTTGTGCTCTAGTTTGTGCTAAATTAAAGATAAATTTATCTCCTATACATTGGTGAGGTTTCGTCATGGAAAAATATATTGCTCTTCTAAAAATAGTCAAACTAAATAGTTTTACCCATGCAGCAGAGGCTCTGGGCTATACCCAACCGGCCCTGAGCCAAATGATTACTTCGTTAGAAAAAGAATTAGGGGTAAAGCTTCTAAACAGGTCCCGCAGTGGTATCAGTCTAACCCCTGAAGGTCAAGCTCTTTATCCCTCCATAGAAGCCACCATTGCCCGCTATGATACCCTGAGAGAGCAGGTACAAAAGCTAACATCCTTAGAAGACGGCTTAATACGTATTGCCACTATCCCTACCTTAACAGGTTTTTGGTTTCCCTCCCTTATTGAGGGCTTTTGGCAGCAGTATCCTAACATTAGATTTACTCTCCACCAAGGTGATTATTCTACTATTCCGGAAATGGTTTCTTCCGGCACCGTGGATATTGGCATTATCAATCCAGCTATGGTTAAAGGACTAAGAACTACCTTTTTAAAAGCAGAGACTTTAAAAGCCGTTGTACCTAATGACCATCCCTTAGCCACTAAAAAGAGTGTAACCTTGAAGGAACTTTCCACAGAACCCTTTTTACTTTTGGAAAATGGCTCCTTAAGTGCCCCTTTAAATGATTTCCACAAGGAAGGACTATCTCCTAGGCTCCGCCTATCTGCCCACGACATCTACACGATTGTAGCCTTAGTAGAGAAAAAACAGGGCATTAGCATTCTACCATCTATGGCCCTTAGAGCCTTAAAGAAACAATACAAAGTAAAGATCATTAGCATTGAGCCTTTAATCACCAGAAAAGTGGGTATTGCCACGAGAGAAAATGAACCCTTACCCTTAGCCTGCAAATATTTCATTCAATATCTTTTAAGTCAGGTTGATAATTTATAAAACAAACTCCTCGCCACCAGCAGCAACCGGTAGTGAGGAGTTTTTTATTATTGAACTGCTTTAGCTACTAAATGGCCCATTTCCGACGTACTAACCTTAGTCAACCCTTCAGCTGCCAGGTCACTGGTTCTATAGCCAGCCTCCATCACAGCTTCTACAGCCTTTTCCACAGCTACAGCAGCAGCTTCAGCACCTAAAGAATATCTGAGGAGCATAGCAGCCGACATAATAGTACCTAAGGGGTTAGCAATACCCTTACCGGCAATATCCGGTGCGCTACCATGAATAGGTTCATAAAGTCCTGTACCATCGCCTAAGCTAGCAGAAGGTAAAAGGCCAATGGAACCTGCTATAGTAGAGGATTCATCAGATAAAATATCCCCGAAAATATTATTAGTTAAAATAACATCAAATTGCTTAGGATTTAAGACTAGCTGCATAGCACAGTTATCCACATACATATGTTCTAATTGAATCTCGGGATATTCCTTAGCCTGCATTTCCGTCACAATTTTTCGCCACATTCTGGAGCTGCCCAAAACATTGGCTTTATCCACAGAGGTAACCTTCTTCCGGCGCAGCTTTGCTGCTGCAAAAGCTTTTCTGGCTATTCGTTCTATTTCCGGTCTGGTATAAAGCTCTACATCCGAAGCTGTTTCTACTCCATTAACAAGAGTCGCCTCCTGATGCTCACCAAAATAAATACCACCGGTTAATTCCCTCACAATCAGTAGATCAGCTCCCTCAGCTCTTTCGGTTTTAAGAGGGGATAAATGAGAGGTGAATTTAGAAACTACCATAGGACGCAAATTACAATAAAGACCTAACGCCTTACGAATGGCTAAAAGACCCTTTTCCGGTCTGATATCAGGGCTCACCTGATCCCACTTAGGTCCGCCTACAGCGCCAAACAAAATTCCCTTAGCGGCCTTAGCTGCCTCCAAGGTGGCTTCTGGCAGTGGAACACCTACTGCATCTATGGCGCAGCCTCCCATCAGCTGATAATCAAATTCTAAATTCAAAGCATATTTTGCACTTACTGCCTCTAAAACCTCCACAGCAGCAGCGGTTATTTCCGGCCCAATACCGTCACCGGCTAAGACAACTATCTTCATTATTATTGAGCTCCTTTAATATAATTTACTAAACCGCCTGCATCAGCAATTTTTTGCACAAATTCCGGTAGGGGATGAGTTTTGATAACAACATTTTTATTAACCAGCTTAATTTCACCCTTTACCAAATCTACCTCTACATCATCACCGGCCTCAATTTGCTTCACATCTTCGCCTATCTCTAGTACCGGTAAGCCAATATTGATAGCATTACGATAGAAAATACGAGCGAAGCTTTCTGCAATAATACATTTGATGCCTTTTCTTTGGATGACAATGGGAGCGTGCTCACGAGAGGAACCACAACCGAAGTTACGCCCTGCTACCATGATTTCTCCCGGTTTTACATTGGGAGCAAAGGTCTTATCAATATCTTCCATAGCGTGCTCTGCTAACTCGTTAAAATCTGTGATATTTAAATGCCGAGCAGGAATTATAACATCTGTATCTACATGGTCACCATAACGCCAAATTTTACTCATTTCATTACCTCCCTAGGATCTGCAATATATCCCATCACAGCACTGGCTGCTGCAGTATAGGGACTGGCTAAATAAACTTCACTATCCACGTGTCCCATACGTCCTCTAAAATTACGATTAGTAGTGGAAACTGCTCTTTCCCCATGAGCCAAAATCCCCATATATCCGCCTAAGCAAGGGCCACAGGTAGGTGTACTAACGGCAGCGCCGGCATTAATGAAGATATCAGTATAGCCTAAATGCATGGCTTTTTGATAAACCTCTTGGGTAGCTGGAATAATAATGCAGCGTACATTAGGATGAACCTTTCTACCCTTTAGTATTTCCGCTGCTTGCGCAATATCCTCTAAGCGTCCATTGGTGCAGGAACCGATAATAACCTGATTGATAGGAATATCCTTCCCCTCTTTAGCAGGATGAGTATTTTCCGGCAAATGAGGATAAGCTACCACCGGTTCTAATTTGTCCAGCTCTATAGTGACAGTGCGAGCATAAACGGCATCTTCATCTGCCTCTACCGCTGTCCAGGGACGAGTAACGCCTCTTTCCTTGAGGAAAGCTTTTGTTTGCTCATCCACAGGGAAAATACCATTTTTACCACCGGCCTCAATAGCCATATTACAAATGGTAAATCTATCGGACATGGTTAATTCGCTGATGCCTTCGCCAAAGAATTCTAGGGATTGATACCGAGCACCATCTACACCAATCATACCAATTAAGGTTAAAATAACATCCTTGCCTTGGACATAAGCAGGCTTCTTTCCTGTTAAAATTACTTTTATAGCAGATGGTACCTTAAACCAGGTGCTGCCACTAGCCATAGCTGCACCCAAGTCAGTTTGTCCCACACCGGTGGAAAAAGCATTTAATGCACCATAAGTACAGGTATGA
>CAZTGQ010000146.1:0-4813 GCA_964613345.1 uncultured Acidaminococcales bacterium
ATAACTGTAGCTATAATAGCTTTAACAACAGCCTTGCTTTTTTCCGGTGTAAGAACAGTGGCTTCTGTATCTAATTCGTACTTGCTTAAATCAACACCGGCGAAACGCGGTGCCATAAATTTTTCTGTTACAAATGTTCCTACAAGGGATAACACTATACAGGAAGCTACTAGGAAGTAATAATTAATAGCAGGAGATGCTTGATAGTTAGGATTAATCATTCTAGCAGCAGCCTCTGTAAAGCCATAAGCCAAGGAGTCTGACATGCCCAGCATAATATTAGCGCAAAAGCCTGCAGCTACACTGGCAAAACCGCAAAATACACCTAGCAAGGGATGCCTGCCCATGGAAAGAAAGATTACACCTGCCACCGGCGGTAAAACAACAAAGGCAGAATCACCGGCCACATTACCATTAATACCAATGAAAATAATAGTAAAGGTAACAATAGCAGGAGCAGCATCACCCAAAACCTTTTGCATAAAAGCAGCTAAAAAGCCACTGCGTTCTGCTAAGCCTGCACCAATAACGCAAACCAGTACCATGCCTAAAGGAGCAAAACCGGAGAAATTGGAAACAGCCTTAGTCCACATAAGCTTAAAGCCATCTAGAGTTAATAAATTAACGACCTTAATAACTTTGCCAGTACCAGGATGGACAGCAGATGCTCCCATGCTGGCAAATATAGCTGATAATACAATGGTTACAAGAGCTAAAATAATAAATAGTGAAGCTGGATCCGGCAATTTATTACCTGCCGCTTCTACCATATTTAAAAAACGATCCATAAGAGTTTTTTTCTTCCCCTGATTGCCATCCATATTAACACTCCTTTGTCCTTTTAGATATTGTTATCAATAATGCCCTTGCTCCCAGCTATCTAATAAAGTTAGTCATAATTTTATCTTCTGTAGCAGGCGGATTTACACCTGCAGCCTTCCCTGCCGCAATTGCTTTAAGCAGCCAAGCCATATTATTCCCCAAGGTGCGCATGATTTGCAGTCCCTCTTTATCCTGAGCTACTTCCTCAGGAGTATTGCCATGAACCATATTCCAATAGTTTGAGCTAACAATGGGCATCTGAAAATAGGCCAAATATTTTTGTAAAACGTCCAATGTCGCTGTAGTACCTGCCCTTCTGGCAGAGGCTACTACCGCTCCCGGCTTGTGCAATAAACTAGGACCGGCTAAAATGCAGAGTCTGTCTAAAAAGCTAATGATTTCGCCTGTAGGGGAAGCCCAATATACAGGTGACCCAATTACTAAGCCATCTGCTGTTTTTAATTTTTCAGCAGTGGTTTTGATAATATCATCCTCCGGCAAAGCATGAATAATCTCTGCAGCAATACCAGCCTTGGCTAAGCTACCAGCCACCTCCTGGAGTGCAGTATAAGTACAACCCTTTTCCTTACGACTTCCATTTAATAAAATTACCTTCATTTTAAAACCCTCTTTCTGTTATTATGCTTCCAATTGAACCGTACTGATCATTTTAGCCAGAGTACTATATAGCTGCTCCGGATTCACAGGCTTTGCCAAATGAGCACTCATACCTACAGCCAAGCTTTTTTGTAAATCTTCTTCGTAAGCATTTGCACTCAAGGCTATAATAGGAACAAGTGCGGCATCCCTTCTATCTAAAAATCTAATAGCTCTCGCAGCCTTATATCCATTTAATACCGGCATTTTAATATCCATTAAAACAGCAGCATATTCACCCAGCTTACTTTTAGCAAAGGCCTCAACACCTAGCTGTCCATTGGCCTTCCAAGTAACCTGACATCCTGCCTTTTCTAAAATCTTTTGCAAAATAAAAGCATTTAATCTTTGATCCTCCACAATTAAAAGCTTTTTACCTTTTAGACAACTCATAATATTAATCTGCGCCAAACGCTTATCCTGCTCAATACTTTTGACCCTTTCAGCGGGAACCTGAGGAAAGAAAAAATCCAACGTGAAAGTAGTACCCATGCCAGGAGCACTTTCCACTTCTATTGTGCCGCCCATCATTTCAACTAGCTTATGAACAATGGACAGCCCCAAACCTGTGCCTACAAATTGCTGGGAGGGATCTCTTTTTTCCTGAGAAAAGGCTTTAAACAAGCCATTTTGCATAAATTCTTCACTCATACCAATGCCGGTATCCTGCACCATAATTCGCCTATGGGCCAAACCATTTTCATTCGCCAAGCCCTCGATAGTCAAGGTTACAGACCCACCTCTAGGTGTAAATTTCACTGCATTTAAAAGTAGGTTCATAAAAATTTGTTTTAGACGAATTGGATCCACATTTAAATAATTACTTTGATCAATATTTTTAGCTAGTACAACCAATTCTACACCCTTGGCCGTGGCCTCCTGCTCTGTTAATTCCTTAATACTGTCAACGATACTTCTTTCCTCCACAGGTTCATTGACAATTGTCATCTTGCCACTTTCCATCCGCTGAAAATCTAGGGTATCATTAAGCATTCCTAAAAGATACTGACCTGATTCCAAAATCTCGTGCAAATAAATATGAAGAATATTTACATCGTTTTCTGTCTTGGAAAGAGCAGCTAGACCCAAGATAACGCTCATGGGCGTGCGCATATCATGACTCATCTGTGCCAAAAATTCATTTTTAGCGTTATTAGCTTTTTCCACCTTGGCAAGTGCTGCCGCTATTTTACGCCTTTGAAAGCGTTCCTGCTCAAAAGCCTTGGTCACGTCCTGAGTAGCTACGAGGACGAGATTTTTATCCTCACCTAAATAGCTGTACATTGTACGTTTATGTCTTATCCTATTTTTAAAACGAATAATATAAGTATTTTCATAGCTAGATGCTTGCTCCAGTCTACTTAAAACATACTCCGGATTATTAGCAGCAATCACCTTTTCCCTATCCTCGGGGAGACAATATGCCTTGGCAAAGGCGGAGAAAAAGTTCAGTCCAAAGGTCTGATGTAATCGACGCATAAATCTATTAATTTTATTGTCACTACTTTGCCTAAAGGCACGAACAACGTTATTCTTTAAATCTGCTACCGCTACATAATCATATTCCATGGCCATAAGTTCTTTAATAATTTCCTCCGAACGAATAGCCTCTGTAATATCTGTCAAAATACAGGTACATTCCAACCTATTGGTGTAAGGATTACTCATAAGCTCAAAACTGCTTTGAAACCATCTGGGATCGTTAGTTAAACGATGTCTAAATTTAATATATCGTTGACCTTGCCCAAATAATTCCCGCAGCTTAGTACAGGATTGTAACTGGGCAAAGCTAGCTGCATCTGTGCAATCGATAATATTATTTAAAATAGCTTGAAAAAAAAGATCTACATTGTAAGCCGATAAAATATCTAGCCAACGCTTCTCAGAGCTTTCATATTCTACAATCTTATTTTCCATCAAATCTAAAATAGCCGAAGCCACTGCATTTTTGCTTGCTGCGCGGCGTAGCTGAAGCTTTTCCTTGTAATGGGTTTCTCTTTCCAAATGCTCTCTCATATCCATAGTTTCATCCACTACATAGAAAATATAGGCAGCAATACCATCCCAAGCCAAAACCTTAGCTCTCACAATTAGATGCTTTTTTCTATGCCAATGAAGATGAAAGACAGAAAATTTTTCTTCAGTAAGAGTGCCTAATTTCTCTGGAGAGATAAGAAGCTCTTCGTCTCTAATTTGCCAAGATTCTGCTACAAGTTTCTCTATTACACTCTGTTCTACATCAAAAATTTCCCCTACAGCTCTATTCATATAGAGTACAGCATGGTCTTTTTGCGTGATGACAAAGGTACCAGTACTAGAATTCTCCACAATAGTGCGATAAAGAAGGCTAACTGTACTGTCCACCATAAAGCTACGCTCTCTTTCAGCGTTAATATCTACAATAAGTCCTAAAACCTTTTCCAAATTATTAGCACTATCGCGATAGAATAAACCAATCATCCGGCACCAATGAAAACTACCGTCCATCATTTTCATTCTAAGTACTGCTTCCGCCCTATCCTTTTTAGAAGAAGCCTGGGCAAAAAAATCGTTTAGCTTTTGCCAATCCTCAGGATAAATAATATCTCTAGGTCCCTCGTTACGAAAGACAATTTCCGGACTAACGGAGCTAAGCGCATATTTATCATAGGCAGCAGAAGAAAAGAAAGTTCCCTGAACTATATCCCATTCAAATACAGCCACATCCAATTCCTTAGCAGCTATCTCAAATCTGTCAAATTCTAATGCTTTGTCCAAATGAAAGCTATTTTTCATAAGCTCCACCTATAGTTTATGACATTTTCCCTTACAATTGTTTCTATTATAACATAAATATATCTTTTTTCTGTCACATTGAATATTATTTTTTTAATATTTAAAAAATTTTTATAAAACTGTAAGTAAGTATGCTATAATTGTCCTAATTTTAATTATGGGGACAACTATATGAATAATATTATTATCCGAACACTATCATTTTTAGCAGTAATTGTTCTAGGCTACCTTTTAAGACGACTGGGAATCATTGGACTAACGGGTAGAGGGTATCTGAGTACTTTAGTCTTCAAGCTCACTTTACCAGCTACTATTATCTACGGGTTCGGTGATTTTAAGCCTGTACCTGAGCTTTTCCTTCTAACAATTATGGGCTTTTCCGGCAATATTTTTATGATTGCTCTGGCTCTTTTATTAACTAAAGACCAAACCAGAGAAGCCAAGATTTTTTATGGACTAAACTTATCCGGCTACAATATAGGTTGTTTTTCCATGCCTTTTGCCCAAGCTATCTTTGGACCTGCAGGCATTGTTGCCACCTGTATGTTTGACCTAGGCA
>CAZTGQ010000147.1:0-4813 GCA_964613345.1 uncultured Acidaminococcales bacterium
TACCGATATCGTATACAGTAGGATTGAACCGCATTTCGCAGAGTATATGGGGAAAGTATTCGAGGAAATTTGTCAGCAGTACCTTTGGTCGCTACTTTTGACTAACGAATGCTCTGTACAGTTCAAGAGTCTGGGGCGTTGGTGGGGGAACGACAAACAGGCAAAGACTCAAGTGGAGATTGATATTATGGGGGAACAGGATAAAAACACTGCTCTCTTTGCAGAATGTAAGTGGACAAAGGAAAAAGTGGATGTAGGAGTGTTAGAAACACTTTTATATCGTAGCAAATTATTCAAATATGAAAATACGCAGTTATATTTATTCTCTAAGTCAGGGTTTACTAAAGGTTGCCAGGATAAATCTAAAGAAATGGGTAATGTCATGTTGGTGAGTTATGCGGATATTATAAAAAGGTGCCACTAAAGGGAAAAGTACAGCAGTAGGGGATAATTTGGTGGCATTTCAAGAAAGGAAAAGTATAGTTGGCTAAAATAAGGTTAGACCTTATTTTAGCCAACTATACTTTTTTGGAGGAGATATAGAGTATATTTTTTTAATGTATTCTAGGGTACTTTTGGTGGTTGACTGTTTTATGTGATAAGTTTTTCCCTTTATTTAATTTCTTTATTGCCTTGCGAGAGGAGAATTGGAAAAACAAGAGAATAACATAATTGAAGCAATATATGGAGGTACTGCTATGAGTTCAGAGGCAATGAGTTTAAAAGGCAAAATTACTAAGTGGTGGGGGAGATAAAATGAAAATATACGTAATTAGACACGGAGAAACAGGGGCTAATGCTGAAGGTAGATTGCAGGGGTGGATTAATGAGCCCTTAAATGAATTAGGCGTGAAGCTTGGTAGGATTACAGGAGCAGCTCTAAAGGGAGTGAAGTTCGACATTGCCATTTCCAGTCCTTTGGACAGAGCCTTGCATACGGCTAAGATCATACTGGAAGAAAGTGGGAACGTTGGTACGCAAATTTTGACGGATGAGAGACTGAAAGAAATTCACATGGGTAGCTGGGAAGGGCAATATTTGCATGGAGAGAGGAGCTCCTTGCCCCAGGATTTAGTTGCACAATTCTTTAAAGATCCATTTGTGCTGGATAGCTTCCCTGAAGGCGAAAATGCTAAACAGGTTTGTGCTAGAACCGGTGATTTCTTGCAAGAGTTAGTGAGAAATTCTGCTTATGAGACGGTACTTTTATCTACTCACGGATTTGCCATGCGTGCGCTCCTAAATCCTTTATATGCCCATCCGGAGAATTTCTGGCAAGGCAAGGTGCCTAATAACTGTGCTGTGAATATTATTGAGGCTGCTAATGGACAATGCCACTTGGTGGGGGTTGAACGAATTTACTACGACATATCTCTGTCCAATGACCGTTTCGCTAAAGCGTAGAGTGAGGGGGAATCTAGCGAGAATGTAAAATTCTAGCTAGATTTGTTATAAATGATACATTTAATTTAATAATAGGACATGCTGGAGAATAGTTTAATTATTTTTTTTGACAAATATTTTTAATTGGGGTACTATTCTAATAAGGTATATAACATTAAAATATTATAAATAAAGGAGGGAGTAATATGACAAATTTTGAAAGTTTTATTAACGATTATCAGGTGCAGAAGACACTACGCTTTGAATTGATTCCACAGGGGCGGACACAGAAGAATATTGAAGTGACGGGTTTTGTAACCACGGATGAGCAATTAAAACAGAAATACTTATTAGTAAAACCTCTTATAGATAAGCTACATAAAGATTTTATAGATAAAACCTTGCGTCAGATAGCGATTGATTGGGAGCCACTGGCTGAGGCACTTATTGCGTATCAAAAAGAAGGAAATGTAGATAATAATAAAAATCTTAAAGATTGCCAAGAAAAGGCTAGGAAGGAGATTGTAGCTTGGTTCGAGGGAAAGAGAGGCCCGGAGAGCCAGCGGAAAAGTCAGGCAGCCTATTATAAAAAGCTTTTTGGTAAAGAATTATTTACTAAGATCCTCTTAAATAGTGGTATTGGCTCTAAAGAAATTGAGTTAATAGAGGCTTTTAAAAAGTTTACGACGTATTTCCACGGGTATCAGGAAAATAGAAAAAATTTTTACACTAGCGAAGCTAAGGCGACAGGAATAGCCTATAGAATTGTTAATGAGAACTTCTCTAAGTTTATTACGGATATAAAGGTGTACCAAATCATAAAAGAAAAATTTCCCTTGCTTCTAGATAAGGCTAGCGAGGGATTGGTACATGCTGGTGTATTAAAAAATCAGAAATTGGAACAGTGTTTTGAGCTAGATGCTTTTAATACTTACATGACACAAGAAGGAATCGATCTTTTCAATGCAATTATTGGAGGCGTGAGCACAGGAGAGAGCAAGGAAAAGCAGCAGGGGATAAATGAAATTATTAATCTTGCCATGCAGCAAGATAGTGATGTTAAAGAATATCTAAAAAAACGACCTCACAAAATGATTCCTTTGTTTAAGCAAATATTATGTGACCGTGAAAGTCTATCCTTTGTGGGAGAGCAATTTGTTGATGAGCAGGATGTATTGAATGCGATATCTGAGTTTGAAAAATATATCCATGAGCATGGTGTTTGGACGCGTGCTTTAAGACTTTGTGCTAATAGTAATGATTTTGAACTAAGTGGTATTTTTGTTGCTAATAATGATCTTACAAAATATTCGCAGATATTGGGTGGCAGGTGGAACGATATTAAGGAAGCTATTCTAAATAAGAAGATAGCGAGTTTAGGTGAAAAGCCAAAGAAAAAGGATCTTGATAGGGTAGACAAGGAAATGAAGTCGCAAGCTTTTAGCTTGCAGGAGATAGATGAGCTTTCCATAAAAAACAATGAGGGAAAAGCACTTTCACATAAAATGTTTTTTGAAACCTTAGGGGAGAAAATTAAAGCTATTGAATTATATAGTAGCATTCAATTGCCTACGAATTTGAAAACACAGCAGAACAAGGAGGCTATAAAAGTACGGTTAGATGCTTATCAAGACATTTGTCATATGTTAAAAATTTTAATTGTGGATGATTCAGTAGAAAGAGATGTTAATTTTTATGGGGAATGGGAAGAAGTACATGACGATGTTCGTTTGGTACTACCGCTGTATAATAAAGTACGAAATTTTGCAACAAAAAAGCCATATAATTTAGAAAAATTTAAGCTTAATTTTAATATTCCCACTTTAGCTGATGGATGGGATCAAAATAAGGAGCAAGATAATGGCGCCGTGCTATTTGTAAAAGGCAGTAAATATTATCTAGGTGTTTTAAATAAGTCTGAAAAAAAACAAGTAGATTTTTCTAAAGCTATTACAACTGAATCTCAAGAATCATATGGAAAAATTGTATATAAGTTCTTTCCTCCTTTTGCTAAAATGATTGTAAAGTGTACATTTATTAAAGCGCTCCATGCCCATTTCGCAACAGTCTCGGAGCCTTGTGAACTTAATGGTAAAGAGTGGGCTAGTCCACTTGCTATTTCCAAGGAAGTTTATGAACTTCAATCTTTCTCCTATGGTAAGAACGATAAAGGAGAGCTTGTAAAGGTTCAGACTAAGGGAGAAACGGAAATTCCTAAAGTATTTAAAAAGTATCAAAATGGCTATCTTGATGTTACCGGAGACGCGGAAGGATATTATCAGGCTTTATACACTTGGATAGATTTTTGCAAGAAATTTCTCCAATGTTATAAGAGCACGGCTGGTTACGATTTAAACTTATTGAATCCATCTTCTGAGTACAAGGATTTAAACACATTCTATATGGATGTAAATAATCTTTGTTATAAAATTGAATTCGACAATATTTCGGCTAGTAAAATAGAGGAATGGGTGGACAAGGGATATCTGTATTTATTTGAAATATATAATAAAGATTTTGCTCCCGGAGCTACAGGCAAGAAAAATTTGCACACGATGTATTGGGAAGCACTTTTTTCTCCGGAAAATCTTGCGGATACAGTTATAAAGCTTAATGGGCAGGCAGAACTCTTTTATAGACCTAAAAGCACCATGGAAAAAATAGTGCATAACCCCGGAGAGTATTTAGTTAATAAGAGATATAAGGATGGTACCCCCATACCGGAAGATGTATATAAAGATATCTATTTATTGGCTAATCAGAAAATCAATAAAAAAGATGCCTCTGAGGAAAGTGTGGCTGGATTTGACAAGGCTATTATAAAAAAGGGCAAGCAGGAACTGGTTAAAGACAAAAGATTTTTACAAGATAAATATTTATTCCATGTACCCATTACTTTAAATTTTAAAGCTCCAGAAAAGGACAAAGTGTTTGATAATAAAGTTTGCAAATTTTTGCAAGATAATAAGAACATTAACATTATTGGCATAGATCGTGGCGAACGCAATTTAATATATGCGGTAGTGATAAATCAACAAGGACAAATTTTACACAATAAGCAAATTTCTTTTAATAAAATCAATAATTATGATTATCATGCAAAGCTTACAGAGAGAGAGGCAGAGCGTAAAGAGGCTAAACAGTCATGGGATACAGTAAGCAAAATAAAGGATTTGAAGGAAGGATATTTATCTTTAGTGGTACATCAAATAGCCAATTTGATGGTGGAATATAACGCAATTGTAGTTATGGAAAATCTTAATGTGGGATTTAAACGGATGAGGGGAGGCATCTCTGAAAAATCTGTATATCAGAAATTTGAGAAGATGCTCATAGATAAGCTCAATTATCTTAGTAGCAAGGAGGTAGCTTCTTTGTCTGATGTTGGTTTTGTGCTAAATAGTTACCAGTTAAATAATAAATTTGAGAG
>CAZTGQ010000148.1:0-4765 GCA_964613345.1 uncultured Acidaminococcales bacterium
CCGGGCGGATTCCGGACTTTCACCGGTTAGAACGTGCGCCCGCCGGGCGCACAATAAAGAGAAAGGTAGCTTCATCCTTACGGACAAAGCTACCTTTCTCCCACTCATACATAACCTATTCCCAATAAGGAAGTGCCATGCCCTGCTTAGTCGCTACAGCCTTATGATAAGCTCTCGCAGCTACTGCAATATCTAAAATACCCGTACCCACAGCATTGAAATAAATAATCTCATCCTCACTAATTCTGCCAGGAGCCTTGCCAACTAGGATCTCGCCTAATTGACCGTTTATATCCGCATCCTGAATTAAACCATCTCTGTGCATTAAAGCCACTGTACTAATCATTCTATGCTTAATTGTTTCCCAATTATCCACATAAATCTGTGAAGCCTTTTTAACGCAATCATAGGTTACCTCAAAATCAGCCATATTCATCAGTAAAGCGCCCTTTTTGAGCCAAGGAGCTTCGATAATAGGAGTATCTGCTAAGGTAACACAGTCCACAATATCACTTTCTGCTACAGCTGTTGCCAAATCATCAGCAACAACAAACTGTACATCTGCATACTTAGCTCCCATTTCCTCCGTATAGGTAATCGCATTTTCTTTACGTATATCATACACGTAACATTTTTCCAAAGAAGGTCTGACAATCTTAGCCGCCTCAAACTGTGTTCTACCCTGAGCTCCTGCTCCGCAGATAGTCATAACCTTAGCATCTTCTCTTGCTAGAAGCTTAATTGCCACTCCACCTGATGCACCAGTTCTTTTAGCACTGATTTCTGTACCATCTGCTACACAAACAGGCAACTTGGTATCTGGATCATTAAGGATCAAGGTTACACTTGCTCTGGGCAGTCCCTGCTTATAATTCTGTGGCCCACTACCAATCCATTTGATACCAGCCATATTATAGTCTCCACCAATGTAACCGGGCATGGCATTAATACGTCCATACACATTTTCATCCTCAGGAGTATCGCCCCAACGCATAACCAGCTTACCTGGAATTTTTACATCACCTAGCTCTGTGAGCTTATAGGCAGCTTCTACATCTTTAATTACAGCTGCCATATCATATGCTCCCAATTCTGCCAAAGCCTTGTTGTTCAAGAATAAAATATTTACTTTTTTCATTTTCTGCCTCCCAAATTTATTTTCCCTGCATAAAAACATGTTCTATTTGTTCTTTGTCCATATGCTCTAAGCCCATAGTAGCAAGGGTCCTACCCTTAGCTCTAAAGTCTTCGCCATAAACAGAGCTTGTCAGCTGAATCACTGCATCAATATTAGGTGTGGCAACCCCTACAGCTTTACCTAATTCAGATAATGGCACTAAGCTCATAGGCACATCTTCCGTAACATACCTAGCCTGAATAGTATGTGGTGCTTGAATATCTTTGTACGCTCCATTATTTTGCAACAATTCATAAAGATTCTCCCCATGAGTTGTATATGAATCCTTAAGCCACTCTTCCGCCGTAAAAATGTGCAAATTAAACGCAGCTGCTATCGCTAAACGCTCACCATCTATGGCTTTAATTAATTTTGCTACTGAAGGAGAAATACCATCCATATACCAGCGATATCCTCTCTCATCACTTTCAACCCTACCAATGTTTAATAGCATAGGTGTTGGATGAAACAAGGCTCCTATATTTGACAAGGAAGTTTCTAGGCAAGAGCTTACCGGTTTAAATTGAGGATAATATTTATTAAGAACACTAGCCGCTTCGGCAGTTCGCTTTGCCGGTAATACACCTAGGAAAAGCTCCTCCTTTGTACCATAAACTTCCACTGTATTGCTATTCTGTTTTCTACAGGAATATACCAAGGTAGATGACTCACCCACTATAACATCCTTGTCACAGCCCAGAGTCCTAATTGTTGATAAGAACTCTATTGCTCCTCCCGTGCGGCCTGGATTTAAAATAACTACCTGCCCATTTTGTAAATATTTGTAACAAGCATGAGCAATCATTTTATGAGTGAAGGAAGGAGTCACTACCATAACCAGCTTGGCTCCCTGCAATGCTTCCTGAATATCAGCAGTCACACAATTAAGCTTGGCCTGAATGGCTTTGCCCTCCATCAATAGATTAATAGTTTTATCCGCTTTAAATCCCTCTAAATACTCGGGGAACATATCACAAATATTCACCTTAGCTCCACATGTTGCTAAATATGCAGAAATGGCCATACCACCATTTCCTGCGCCAATCACTGCAATAACATCATCCATTTCTATCACCTTTTTCTCTATAATTAACGTTGCTCCAACTTAGGATTTTTCACCCACATAAACGCTCTCATTAAACCAATTATGACTATAGCTCCAGCTGTAAAGCCAAGGCCTGTATTTAATGCACCAAACTGCTTAATTAAAACAGGATATGCTGTAGTTACTAATCCACCACCAATAAAAGGGCTCATAAAGGGACAGCCTAAAGCATAAACTGTTCCTGCCTCTGTTCTCATTCTTGGGTCAGCAGTTCTCAGCAGCATGTAGCCAACTGCGGCAACACCACAGAATGCGCCATATCGAATAATGCCACTTTCGAACCAGTTATCTTCAAATACTCTGGGACTGAGCCAAAACATGAAAAATCCTGTCATAAGCAAAACTAGAACAATAGAACCAATTAGTAATGGTGCCCAATAAGCCAGAACAACAGGAATGGAAATAGAGGCCATGGCAGCTACTACTAAAATTTCTAAGGCCATACCTTGCAATCTTTGGAAGATATTTCTGTCCAGTAAATCCGCCAAAGAGGTGGACATGATAATTTTATTAATAATCCAGCCACCAATCATAGCAAAGGGGAAAAGTGGTAAGTTAAGCTTAATGAAGCTCTTTAAAACAGTAGTGATTTCCCAGCCTAGTAAAATAGCAATACCAATAATTCCTAGGTGCAAAGCAAATGGTTCTACTACATCGGAGCTAATAGTGCCATAAGCAGCTGGTTGACGTTCACTTTCTCCATATACCTCGGTAGCTGCTCCAAAATTAGCAGGTTCCATCAAAACCTTGGTATATTTCTTTCTAACACCGTAATTAATAACAAACATACCACCTATAATACCAACCATCAGGCCAATGGTAGCAGTTGTTTTACCCACATCTCCGCCGTCAGCCCAACCAAGCTTAGTAAATACATCAGCCATACCACCTGCGGTGCCATGTCCACCAGCAAAACCAATTTCAAAAATAGAGCCAAACATAGGATCAACACCAAACACAGGCACAAATACCAAAGCAGTTAAAATGCTTATTAACCCTACCTGTAAAAAGCTACAAGACCATAACCAGCCTAACCCGGTAATAACATCATGAGTCATAGATCCAGTCGTATTCTTTTGCGGTTTGATGCCTAAAAGCATACAAGCAAATACGATAGTAATCATTTGTCCCGGCAAAGCACCCATACTACTCATCATAGTAGCTGGAATAAGTTTTAAAAAATGAGGTCCCAATAACAGCCCAATAATTCCAGCTAGCAGAGACGCGGGGATAAACAACTTTCTTAAAGCAGTCACCTTCAAGCGAATAATAGTCGCCACAAATAACAGGGCTCCTATGATAGAAACATACAACAATAAATTTTGGACAATACCACCGGTAATTTTAACAACAGGAATCATAATAAATTCTCCTCTCAATTTGAGTTGTCAAACGATAAATCTAATGCCGGCAATGTAACCTCCCCCGAGTTTAACTTCATTGTTAAATATGTATAAACTATTCTAGAATGTTTTAAATATACGTTGTATAATATATTTTGTAAATTGAAATTTACACTATGTATAGTTCATTAATTTTGAATATCGCTTATAAGGAGAGCCCATCATGGAAACAAGAACCTTAGTAACTTTTTTAAAAGCTGTTGAACTGAAAAATTTTTACCAAGTAGCACAGGTTTTAGGTTATGCGCCATCAACCATCACCATGCAAATAAAAAGCTTAGAGGAAGAATTGGGCTTTCCTCTTTTTGATCGCATAGGAAAGAAAATAGCCTTAACCTCCTCCGGCCTAGCCTTTTTACCCTATGCTAATAAAATCGTGGCCCTAAATGAGGAAGCTCACAACTTAAACAGCAAAGAAAAAGAACCACAGGGAAATATTCTCT
The DNA here is from genome assembly GCA_964613345.1 of uncultured Acidaminococcales bacterium. Classification (GTDB taxonomy): domain Bacteria; phylum Bacillota; class Negativicutes; order Acidaminococcales; family Acidaminococcaceae; genus CAZTGQ01. The sequence continues at coordinate 4,129 of CAZTGQ010000148.1, forward strand.
GTGGTTCCATAGAATCTTATATGTCCAATGTTTTGTCGTTTTATCTACCTATTTTCGTAAAATCCTATCCAAAAATTAACATTAGTATTAAACTGGCAAATACTGGTCCTTTATTAAGAATGCTCAAGTTAGGTGAATTAGATTTAATATTCTGCCTAGACAATGAAATAGGCGATTCTGACCTTTACTGTGTTTATAGACATGCTGAACCTTTAATTTTTGCCGCCTCACCTAAGCATAAATTAGCAGGCAGGAAAAAGATTCCGCTAAAAGAAGTTTTTGCTCAACGTCTTATTCTCTCTGAAAAAAGTGGCCGCTACAGAACACTGCTAGACAAAATGGCCACTGATAACGATGCCAGTATCTGCCCTCTAATTGCCGTAGATAATGTAACTGCCATTAGTAACCTAGTCAGGAAAAACCTAGGCATCACCTTCTTGCCGGAATATAGCTTAAGGCGGGAAATTATGCGAAAAAGATTGGTACCTCTAGATGTTGATGCAAATCTTGGTTCCGTTCTTTTTCAAATTTACTACAACAAAAACAAATGGCTTTCTCCTGCACTCAGCCAATTCATTCAATTCATTGTAAACGAAGAACACAAAGCCTTTATATAACTAAATTTCTACTCCTCTAC
>CAZTGQ010000149.1:0-4744 GCA_964613345.1 uncultured Acidaminococcales bacterium
AAGTCAGCATTAATAGTGCCCGCTTCACTAATTAAATCAGTAATGCCTTGCACGACTTGACGCAATACATCATCAGCGATTTTGAAGGCTTCTAACATACTGGTTCTTCTATCAACAACCTGCAATAAACGATCGTTAGGAATAGTGATGAGAGCATCTACTTTAGCCTTTAAGTTGGCAATTCCTTGTTCTGCAGAGTTATAACGACGTCTTCCTTCAAAGGTAAAGGGCTTAGTAACAACGCCTACAGTAAGAGCGCCTGCTTCCTTGGCACATTCTGCTACAATATGCGCACCACCGGTACCGGTGCCACCACCCATACCTGCGGTAACAAATACCATATCTGCGCCCTTAATAGCCTCTATAATTTGATCTCTGGATTCTTCAGCTGCCTTTTCACCAACCTCAGGATTAGCACCTGCACCTAAACCTCTAGTTAGCTCCTCACCTACTTGAATACGCGTAGGTGCCTTAGACATAAGAAGTGCTTGAGCATCACAGTTTACAGCAATAAATTCTACACCCTGTACTCCTGTTTCAATCATACGATTAACAGCGTTATTTCCGCCGCCGCCAACACCTACGACCTTAATTTTCGCCAAAGGTTGGTCATTTTTCTTATCTACATCGAACATTTTTATGCTCCTCCCTAAACTAATGTGTCACTATCCTAGTAATATACACAGTATATTATAACATTATATTACAGATTTTTCACTACATATTGTAGTATTTTTTATTTTTTTAAGTAAAGCCTACGAATGATAGCTATATTATTAAAAATACGTAAACCAAAGGCCACAATAGCCACTAAATAAAGGTCAATACCCAGTCTTATACCGCAATAGCACAGGAAAACGGCGAAAAGACTATTAATAAAGAACCCTGAAATAAAGATACTGGAGTCATAACTACCCTCTTTAGTTGCTCTCATGCCGCCAAAGGAAGAATCCAAGGAGGCCATGAGGGCCACGGACAAAAGCTTTACATAGGCCTGTGGCACCACCGGTAAAAAGGAACCGATGAAAATACCAAGTGCTAAGCCAAGGATGGAATAAAGCATTAATTCTCCTCCTCCTTTACTTTAGCAAATTCAAACTGACGTGGTCCCTTATACGCTGGTATGTAGACACTCTTCTTTTTTTCTACTTCCACTGTAATGCCCCATTGCTTAAGTGTTTCTACCACACCGCCCCTTAATCTCAAGGCACTTTCCAAGGTCTTGCTATCCCCAATAGCTCTGATTTCATAGGGAGGTGAAAATCTGGTATTATTTACAGACACCGTGGGACCTGCGCAGCGCACCTCTGACACATCAATGATACGTTCCTTGTTTAGAGCTAAGGCTTCAGCTCCTGCCGCCCTTAGCTCATTAATAATGCGCAAAAGGTCATCATCATGAATAATGTATAAATTAGGATTCAAACCGGGCTTATTAATGCTCTTACCATCGTCTACGGTAATCACAATTCCCTGTCCCTCCATGGCAGTAAGTCCTGCCGTTGCCTTTAGCTGCTCTAAGGCCTGCTTAGTAACCTTGAAGCCTTGATTCTTTTCTGTTTCCTGAATCTGCTCCTTCAAAGCAGCATTCTCTTTTTCTGTAGCCTTAAGCCTTTCTGCCAAATCCTCCGCTCTTTGCTGAGTAATACTTCTATTGGCCGTTTCTGTGCTACGAAATTGAGCTGATAGCATAACCCCTAGTACTACACAAACCAAAAACAACATTATTTTTGGTTGTTTGCCTTCTAACATTTGTCTCTACCTCTCTTTACCGTAGCTTAATATATGGTTTGTCGTAAGATAAATCTATATAAGCAGCTTTTACCTTTTTGCTTTCCAACTCATTGTAAACAGTATTAAAAGTATCAATCTTCTTTTCCAGGGTCTCGTACCCTCCTAGGATAATAGGGATGCCATTGCTTAAGCGAATTTCTATCTTGCTATTAGGCGGCATCATAATCTCCCCAATACGAGTCTGTACACTCGGTTCAATGAGCTGTAAAAATCTTAGCAGAGCTAACATGCCCTCATCTGTAACCTTGTCCCCTGTATAAATATTACCTAAAATCCAACCAGAAACAAAAGGTGCTGAGGCATCCTTAATACCCTTGGAAACCTCTAGAACATGACCGGTAACTGCTATTTTAGCATAACCACCATAAGCACAAGCTACATAAACTGCCGGCTTACGCTCCTGAACTGTTATTTTCAGCACATTGGGCCAGCCATAACCGGTACTAACCTTCTCTACTCGCAAATCGTTACTGAGGACACGCTCTATCTCGCTGCGATTCACATTAAATAAATTGATAGGCTCCTGTATACCAACCATATCAACCACCTGCTCCACTGTAATAGCAGAGCCATTAACAATTTCTAATTTGCCAAAAGCAAGCCAGGGTCTATGCAAGAAGTAATATATTCCGCTGAGGGCAACTATAGCACAAAAAAGATGTAAGGACAAGCGTAGATGGGCCTGTCTTCGTTTCCTCCTGCCGGCCTTAACCCTCTCTACACTGGTTTCCAATAAAACACCGCCTTTCTTACCTTGCTCCTAGAAGAATCATCTCGCACAAATCAGGGAAGCTAATTCCCATAGCGCCTGCAGCCTTCGGCACTAAGCTAGTAGCAGTCATCCCCGGAATAGAATTAATCTCTAAGACAATTGCCTCATTGTCTTTATTCAAAAGTAGATCCGCTCTGGCTACTCCATTACAACCCAAAGCTTTATAGGCGGCCAAGGCATAGCTTTGCAGCTTCTCAGTGATTTCTGGAGAAAAAGGAGCAGGACAGGTATAGGTAGTCGCTCCCTTGGTATATTTGGACTTGAAGTCATAGGAGCCTGAATGTGGTTCGATGAGCACCAAGGGCATAGCTACAGCGCCTTTATCCGTCATCATAACGCCTGCAGCAACCTCCTGCCCTGGGAAAAAGTCTTCTACCAAAACCTCATTATCATAAGCAAAAGCATCTTCTAAAGCCTTACTTAAAGTAGCCTTGTCCTTAACTATGGTAACGCCCAAGCTAGAGCCTTGTGTAGCTGGCTTTACCACTACAGGTAACTCAAAGGCTGCTTCTACCTGAGAAACAAAATCAACATTGTCCTCTTTATGTAAATAAATACAAGCAGCAGTAGGTACCTCCATAGCTTGGAATATTCTTTTAGTATAAACCTTATCCATAGCTAAGGCACTAGCTAAAACTCCTGAACCGGTATAAGGAATACCTAACATTTCTAAAACGCCCTGCATTCTACCATCTTCGCCATAGAGTCCATGGACCGCATTAAAAACCACTGTAGCGCCAACTGCCTTCAATTGCTGGCCTAAATGATCGGGATCTAAATCAACTGCTACAGCATCATAACCTTTTTCCTGCAAGGCTGCCAAAACAGCATTACCGGTTAAAAAAGAAATTTCTCTTTCCTTAGATGGTCCTCCTAAAACCACAGCTACCTTCATATCCTTTTTCATTGACAGTCCTCCTCTAAATCCTTTACTAATTTTTCTCCCACCTGATAAACATCTCCAGCTCCCACAGTCATAATTAAATCTCCCTGCTGCGCTATTTCTTTTAAATGGGCTTCCAAAGCTGCAAAGGAGTCTATGTAGGTAACCTTTTGATTAGTGGTTTTCGCTACCTTATCAGCTAACATTTGGCCATCCACCCCTGGAATTGGTTCTTCACTGGCTGCATAAATATGGGTAATAATAAGTTCATCGCAGGCCTTAAAGCAGGTGGCAAATTGCTCTAAAAGAAGCTTAGTTCTGGTATAACGATGAGGCTGAAAAACGCAAATTAATCTATCCGGTTTAGTCTGCTTAGCAGCGGTAAGAGTTACCCCAATCTCCGTAGGATGATGAGCATAATCATCTACCACCCAAACACCGTTTACTCTACCCTTAGTCTCAAAGCGTCTTTTGGCACCATGAAATTTTTCTAAGGATTGTAGCACGCTCTTTAGCTCTACACCTAATTCTAAAGCTGTAGCTATAGCGCCTAAGGCATTGAGGACATTATGTCTACCTGGAATTACCAAATGAGCAGTCGCCAGCTTGCGCCCTTTATGCAGCACATCAAAATAGGTTCCATCTTGATTATAAACAATATTTTGAGCTGTATAATCAATATTTTCTCCCTCCAAAGCATAGGAGATATAGGGCTTATCCATTTCAGAGGCTAGAAGTCTTACCTTGGCATTATCAAAGCAAAGAATTGCTTTGCCATTAGGCTTAAGATTGTGGACAAATTGCGCAAAGGCCTCTTGTATTTTTTCTTCACTGCCATAATGGTCCAAATGGTCATTTTCAATATTAGTAACCACAGCTAGATAGGGATGGAATTTCAAGAATGAGCCATCGCTTTCATCAGCCTCAGCTACTACAATATCACTTTTACCATTAAGCGCATTACCTCCCAAGCTGCTCACCACCCCACCTACAACAACTGTAGGGTCAAGTCCACCTTCGGAGGTAATGCAAGCAAGCATAGAGCTTGTAGTAGTCTTACCATGAGCACCGGCCACAGCCACACCTTGGTGCTTATTCATTAAATAAGCTAACACATCACTACGATGTACAATGGGTACCTGTCTATGTTTAGCTTCCATTAGTTCAATATTGTCCTGGTGAATGGCTGTGGAAACTACCACCGCCTCTGCTCCTTCTATTTGACAGGCAGCATGACCAATAAAAACTACTGCTCCTTCCTTAGCAAGCTTGGTAGCCATATAACCTGACTTTGT
>CAZTGQ010000150.1:0-4732 GCA_964613345.1 uncultured Acidaminococcales bacterium
TGCTAAGATTAATAAGCAATGGCAAATAAATGCCGGTGTAAGATTTGAGTTTTAGATACTTAAGTTATGCTACCCTGTAAAGCACGCTATAACTAAAAGAGAGAGTAGTTTTATCGATTTAATGATAAAACTACTCTCTCTTTGGCTAATTTTATTCTACAGGGGTCAGCTGTGTTAAATCATAGGGGGTATCTTGATAAACAATGTTGAGCCAATTTTGGTAGAAGAGATGGGCATAACTACACCATTTAAAAAGTGGCTCCTGACTGCTGTCATTGTCAGGATAGTAGTTTTGAGGCAGGGCAATGTCCATGCCTTTTTTCTTATCTCGATTGTACTCATCTGCAAGAGAGCTACGGTCGTATTCAAAATGGCCTAGGACGAAAATGCGGCGCAGTCTTTTAGCTACGCAAATATTGATCCCATTTTCTACTGAACGGGAGAGAACCTTTAGACCGGGGCTGGCATCAATTCTTCTGTCGTCCACAGCAGTGTGCCTGGATTGGGGAATGAAATATCTATCGTCAAAGCCTCGGAGTAAAGGATTATTTTTTACAGTGAGTCCGTAGGGAAAGATACCGAACATTTTTTCCGGCAGAATACGTTTTTCTACGCCGTAGTGATAGTAGAGACCTGCTTGAGCACCCCAACAATAGTAGAGGGTGGAGAAAACATGGGTTTTGCCCCATTCTAGGTAAGCTACAATTTCCTGCCAGTAATCTACTGTCTCAAAAGGATTATTTTCTACCGGCGCTCCAGTAATAATAAAGCCATCATAGTAAGCATCCTTGATATCTTTGAATTCCAAATAGCAGGTGTCTAAATAGCTATTGTCTGTGTGAGTACTGAGGCGAGTTATGGGCCTGGCAAAATCCACTTCTATTTGCAGGGGTGAGTTCCCCAGCAGTCTAAGTAGTTGGAGCTCAGTAGGTTTTTTTAAAGGCATAAGGTTTAAAACTAAAATCTTAAGGGGTCTAATATCTTGGGTGAGGGCTCTGGTTTCCTCAATGGTGAAAATTTTTTCTCTTTTAAGTTTATCCCGAGCAGATAATTGTTTGGCTATTTTAATGGGCATGGAGATCCTCCTTCGTGGATAATGTTAGAGCGTAATTTGTGCTAAGGCTTGGTCCAAATCAGCAATTAAGTCCTCAGCATTTTCTAGACCTACAGAAAGACGAACTGTACCGGGCTTAATGCCGCAAGCTTCTTGCGCCTTTGGACTTAGCTGTTGGTGAGTTGTCGTAGCAGGGTGAATTACCAGAGATTTGCTATCGCCTACATTGGCTAGATTGAGGAATATTTTTAAGCTGTCAATAAATTTGCAGGCGTTTTTACTACCGCCCTTAATCTCCAAAGAGAAGATGGCACCACAGCCCTTGGGGAAATAAGTGGAGCAAAGAGCATGGTAGGGATTATTTTCTAGCTCAGGATAGCTTATAGAATCCACACCTGGATGATTTTTTAAGTAGGAGATAAGCTTTCTGGTATTTTCTACATGACGTTCCACTCTGAGAGAAAGAGTTTCTAGACCTTGGACTAAAAGCCAAGCATTAAAGGGACTGATTACAGCTCCTGTATCTCTTAGAAGCTTAGCGCGAACTCTTGTGACAAAGCCTGCACCTGGAATATCTCTAGCAAAATTAAGACCATGATAGGAAGCATCAGGAGCATCAAAGGAGGGGAAGCGTCCGTTAGTCCAATCAAATTTACCGTTTTCTATAATTACCCCACCAATAGAAGTGCCATGTCCACCTAAATATTTAGTAGCGGAATGGACAACTATATCCATATCGTAGTCAAAGGGACGGAAGAGATAGGGGGTAGCAAAGGTGTTATCGCAAATCACCGGAATGCCATGGGCATGGGCAATTTTGGTAATGGCAGCAAAGTCTGGAATGTTAATGGAAGGGTTTCCCAAGGCTTCTATATAAATGACCTTGGTTTTAGTATTAATCTTGGCTTCAAATTCTTCTGGGTTATCAGAATTTACAAAATGGGTGGTAATGCCGAAGCTTGGTAGAGTTTCAGCAAAGAGATTGTAGGTGCCACCGTATAAAGTGGAGGCAGCAATGATTTCGTCACCTTGGCTTGCTAAATTGAGCACAGCATAGCTTACTGCCGCCATGCCGCTAGCGGTAGCTACGGCAGCGGTACCGCCTTCTAAAGCGGCTATTCTTTGCTCAAAAACGTCGAAGGTGGGATTGTTTAGGCGACTGTAAATATAGGCAGATTTTTTTAGAGCAAAAATTTGATCTGCTTCCTGGGTATCCTTAAAGACAAAAGCGGCAGTTTGATAAATAGGAGCAGCGCAAGCTCCGGTAGTAGGATCCCAGGTTTGTCCTGCATGCTGCTGGAGTGTTTCAAAGTGTAATTCTTTGGTCATAATATATCCCTCATTTTTTAGTATTTAAGCTTAGGGGCTGTTCTTAAGGTCAGTGGCGGTAGCTATTTGTCGGTGGCCAGCCAGGCAAAAGCAAAGAAAAAACTCTCGTCCCCAGAAAGGGACGAGAGTATCGTGTTACCACCCAATTTTATCCACTTCTCGCGAAGTGGACCTTTTCAAGTACGCGGGCCAAGGCCTTGAATACTCTAGTGCTGTAACGGACACCTCCGGACGACTTAAATTATTTCAGCCAATCTGCTCCAAGACCATCTTCAGCAAAACCGCCTGCTCTTCCTTGCACCAAGGTGGAAGCTCTCTGTGCCATTTGTTTTTGCTTACTCTTCTTATCATCGCAACCTATGAACTTATGGTTGATACAATAGCATAGAACTTTTAGTGAAGTCAAATTTTTTTGAAAAAAATTTTATTTTAGGCGCAAGCTGTAAAGAGTATTACATTTAGTAGGTTGTTTTATTTAAAATTAAGTAGAAATATTATCTAATTATTTAAGAGATAAAATAATTATTTGCGTGGCAGACTTAAATAATATATGATATAGAAGATATTTATTTTTAGAGGGGGAACATCAGTGGAAAAAGATTGGGGCATGCATATTACATTAGTGATATATTTTCTCTTCATGTTTGGTATGGGGCTGGTTCATTTTAAGAGGAAGGAAAGCTTGGAGGGCTATCTGCTAGGCGGACGGAAGGTTGGTCCTTGGGTTTCTGCTATGAGTGCTGAAGCTAGTGATATGAGTGGTCGGATGCTAATGGGCTTGCCGGGTTATGCTTATATTAGCGGCGTTAGTGCCTTTTGGATTGCTATTGGCTTAGCCTTAGGAACTTATTTAAACTGGCGTTTTGTGGCTCAAAGACTTAGAGTATTCACGGTTACAGCTAATAATTCTATTACTATTCCTGATTTTTTTGAAAATCGCTATGGTGATAAAACTAAGATTTTACGCATTGTTTCTTCTATTTTTATTTTCATCTTCTTTTTGATTTATACGGCATCCAGCTTTGTAGCAGGCGGTCGCTTATTTAATACTGTTTTTGGTTTGGATTATTTTTGGTCATTATTAATTACTGCCGGTATCGTAGTATTTTATAGCTTTTGCGGTGGTTATACTGCTGAATGTCGTACGGATTTTTTTCAAGGTTGTCTCATGTTTTTTGCTATTATCCTCGTACCAGTCACCGGCATGCTAGCTGTAGGTGGTCCCACAGCTTCTGTGGATATACTTTATCGGGCTAATCACAATTTCTTTAATTTTTTTACAGATGCTACAGGAGCTAGTCTTAGTTTTATTGCTATTATTTCTCTTCTGGCCTGGGGCCTAGGTTATTTCGGTCAGCCTCATATTATTGTGCGCTTTATGGGCATCAGCTCTGCTAAGGAAATACCCCAGGCTACCCATATTGCTATGGTTTGGGTGGTATTTAGCCTATTCTTTTCTGTGGTGTCCGGTATGGTGGGACGAGTTGTGTTAGGTGAGGGCTTAAAGGGTGTTCATGCAGAAACTGTCTTCATGGTTTTAAGTGGTACTTATTTTAATTCTGTTATTGCCGGAGTTATTATTGCCGCCATTCTGGGCGCTATTATGAGTACATCCTCCAGTCAATTGTTAGTTTCTGCTTCTGCTATTACCACTGATTTTTATTATGCTCTGTTGAGAAAGAATGCTACTCCTCAGGAGCTGGTTAATGTGAGCCGCATTTCTGTATTCCTAGTGGCCTGCTGCTCCTTGGTGTTAGCTTTAAATCCTAATAATTACATTTTAGATTTGGTGGCCTACGCATGGGCTGGCTTTGGCGCTGCCTTTGGTCCCTTAGTTCTTTTTTCTCTGTATTGGTCTAAGACTACCCTAGGCGGGGCAGTAGGTGGCGTTATTGTAGGAGGCTCCACGGTGCTACTTTGGAAGCAATTTCTTGGTTATACCGGTATTTATGAGATTATTCCCGGTTTTATTTTCTCCTGTATTGCCATTTATGTAATTAGTCGCTGTAACAAGGAGCCTGCACAGGTTACCAAGGAGCAATTTGCTAAATTCCAGAAAGCTTTAGCTCAAGAGGAGTAGAGGGGAAGAGGGGACAGGTAATGGTTTTTTGGTTTATTATTAAAAATACTATGCTGCCGATTTTATTTTTGGTAGCTGTTGGAGTATATTTAGATAGACGCTTTCAGTTGGATGTGAAAACCTTATCCAAGCTAATGCTCTATTTGATTATTCCTAGCTTTATTTTTACTCATGTTACCACCATGAAGATTTATAGCAGTAGTTATAATATTGCCGCCGCAATTTTTCTCATGATGGCCATTTGCTTTTGTTTAGCTCTTGTGGTGAGC
>CAZTGQ010000151.1:0-4689 GCA_964613345.1 uncultured Acidaminococcales bacterium
CACACAGAGCCCCCAGCCGAAGCTGACAGCTCTATCCTGTGTTTTATTTTATTTTTTGTACTGCCTTTACCACTGCTTCTACAGTAAAACCAAGCTTAGCATATACCTCATCACCAGGAGCAGAAGCACCGAAACGATTAAGGCCAATTACTCTGTCTTCACTGCCGGTATATCTACTCCAGCCTAAAGTAACGCCTGCCTCAATAGCTATGCAGGGCACACCCTTAGGTAGTACACTAGTCTTGTAGGCAGCACTTTGGGCTTCAAATTTATCCCAACTGGGCATGGACACAACGCTTACATTAATTTTCTTTGCTGCTAGCTGCTTTTGAGCCTCTAGCGCCAAAGCTACCTCACTACCTGTAGCTAAAATATTAGCCTTCAGCTTTCCCTTGGCTGCTGGACTTAGGACATAGGCACCCTTAGCTGCTCCCCTAAGCACAGCATTTTTATATGCACTTAGCACAGGCAATTTTTGTCTGGACAAAAGTAGACATGTAGGTGCAGTTTTATTTTCATAGGCGCATTTCCAAGCTACAGCAGTTTCCAAAGCATCTGCAGGTCTAAACACAGAAACATTAGGAATCATTCTCAGGCTCATTGCTTGCTCAATAGGCTCATGAGTGGGGCCATCCTCACCTACACAAATACTATCATGGGTTAATACATAGATGCTACCCAAATTCATCAAAGCAGACATTCTCACTGCTGGTCTTAGAAAATCAGCAAAAACCAAGAAGGTAGCACCGTAAGCAGTAAGACCACCATGAATAGTAAGACCATTCAAAATACAACCCATAGCATGCTCTCTAATACCAAAATGGATATTCCTACCATCTGCTTGTTGGGGAGCAAAATAAGGATATTCCTTTAGTACGGTCTTATTAGAAGGTCCTAAGTCTGCGCTGCCTCCCACTAAGGAAGATACCTGCGCAGCCAAAGATTGCAAAACATTGCCTGAAGCTTCTCTGGTAGCCATAGCGGTTTTACCTTCACAGGTAGCAAGAAGTGCTTTTAAATCAATTTCTTCCTTGCCCTCTATAGCCTTAGTTAACTGTGCTGCTAGTTCAGGATAAGCTTTAGCATAGGCCTTAAAGCCTTTTTGCCACGAAGCTTCCTGCATCTTACCTTCTAGTGCCTTCTTCTGAAAATGTTCTTTTACTTCCTTGGGCACTACAAAGCTCTTCTTAGGATCCCAGCCAGCTTTAAGCTTTGTAGCTGCTACACCCTCTACACCCAAGGGTTCTCCATGAGCGGCGGCCATGTCTTGCTTGGTACTACCAAAGCCAATGTGTGTCGGTACAATAATAAGAGATGGATGCTTAGTATCCTTTTGCGCAGCCTTGATGGCCTTAGCTAAAGCATCCACGTCCTCAGAACTATCCACGCGTAAAACCTGCCAACCATAGGCAGCAAAACGAGCTCCTACATCCTCCTTGAAAGCCACATCAGTACTACCTTCAATGGTAATATGATTATCATCATAAAGGAAAATAAGCTTGCCCAAGCCCAAGGTGCCTGCAAGAGAAGCAGCCTCAGAAGCAACGCCCTCCATTTGGTCACCATCGGAGGTAATGCCATAGGTATAATGATTAATTATTTTATGTCCCGGTCTATTATATTTTGCTTCCAACATTACTTCTGCCATAGCCATACCCACTGCCATGGCAAAGCCATGACCCAAGGGTCCTGTAGAAACATCTACCCCTGGTGTAACGCCATATTCAGGATGTCCTGGAGTAAGAGAATTCCATTGACGAAATTTTTTCAGATCGTTTAAAGACACACCATAACCAGCCACATGAAGCATGGCATATAAAAGAGCACTACCATGTCCCGGTGAAAGAACAAAGCGATCTCTATTAAGCCAAGCAGGATTTTTAGGATTATAGCTCATAAATCTGTCCCAAAGGGTATACATAAGTGGTGCTGTACCTAAGGGCAAGCCTGGATGTCCGGAATTTGCTGCCTGCACCTCATCAATAGATAAGAATCGCAGGGTATTAATACAGTTAACGTCAATTTTCTTCATATAATAGGCCTCCATGAGAATTAAAATCTATACCCATATATTATAAACTAGGTTACCAAAAAAGAAAAGTCGCAATAGCAAGGTTCTCCTAATCCTTGGCAGAAAGGAAAAAGAAACGGACCTACGTCCGTTTCTTTTTCCTACGCACTAAGCATTACTATTTTTCTTTTTGCTGAGCTAAATAAGCTTTCCGTTCAGCAATAATCTGCTCTGCATTTCTGGCAGGTACATCCTCATAATGGTCAAACTTCATTTCAAAGGTACCAAGGCCTTGAGTTAGAGCTCTTAAATCCACGGCATAATCTAAAATTTCAGCATAGGGTACCTGTGCTTTAACGCAGGACATGCCGTCCTCCATAGATTGCATACCTAAAATTCTACCTCTCTTGGTATTTAAATCAGAGATAACGTCGCCAGTCATGGTGTCGGCACAATATACATCTAAATTATAGTATGGCTCCATAAGAATTGGCTTAGCCTGCTCACAGCCTTTTTGGAAGGCTTGGTTAGCAGCAATCTTAAAGGCCATTTCCGAGGAATCCACCGTATGATAAGAACCATCGAGTAGGGTAATTCGCAAGTCCACAACTGGATACCCAGCCAAAACACCCTTTTCAATAGCTTCTCGCATACCCTTTTCTACAGCTGGAATATACTGTCTAGGTACTGCTCCGCCAAAAATTTTATCCACGAATTCAAAACCTGTGCCAGGTGGCAGCGGCTCTAGTTTCACTACTACATGACCATATTGGCCATGTCCGCCGCTTTGCTTTTTATGCTTACCCTCTACCTCTGCAGTGCCACGAATAGTTTCTCTATATTCCACAATAGGAGCCTTTAAATCGGCTTCTACGCCAAATTTTCTCTTCATTCTCTCCATAATAATATCCAAGTGCTGATCACCCATACCACTAATCAAGGTTTCCTTGGTTACAACATTACGGGAAACAATAATGGTAGGATCCTCATCCATCAAACGATTTAGGGAATTGGCAATCTTTTCTTCATCGCCCTTTTTCCTAGGATAGATAGCTCTGGTATACATGGGTAGAGGGAAGGCAATAGGAGCAAAGGTCACAGGACTATTTTTATCACTTAAGGTATCTCCTGTAGATGTATATTGCAATTTGGCCACTACACCAATATCACCGGCACAAATCTGGCTCATGGGCATCTGAGTTTTGCCTCTCATAGTAAAGACTGCACCGATTTTTTCGTCCTCCTCCCTGCTGGCATTATAAACAGTGGAGTCCGCTTTAATTAAGCCGGAGAAGACACGAATAAAGCTTAAACGTCCTACAAAGGGATCAGAGGTGGTCTTGAAAACTAAAGCAGCCATAGGTGCATTAGCATCTCTAAGCTCTTCTTCTCCACTCTTAAGATTTTTCACCGTGAAATCATTCAAAACCGCTGGGAAGGTATAATCCACAATGGCATTCATACATCTGCCTAAGCCAATATTCTTAGAGGCACTACCACAGAGGACAGGATAAATGATAGCCTGCCTAATACCCTTGATTAAGCAATCCATAATTTCCTTGTCACTAATCTCTTCCCCATTTAAATACCTTTCCATGATGGCATCATCAGCCTCCACAGCTGCCTCTACCATTTTATCATGAGCATCCTGAGCCCATTGCTTGTACTCCTCAGGTATTTCTATTTCGTCCGCACCATTACCATTACCCCGGTAAGCCATGAGATTAAAAACATCAATAACCCCGGCAAAATTTTCTTCCTTACCCAAGGGTAACATCAAGGGAAGCACCCTTTTACCAATTTTAGCTCTTAAATTTTCCAGAATGCTATCATAATCAGCATTCTCTCTATCCATTTTATTGACGAAAATGATTCTAGGCAGTCCTGCTTCCTCAGCTAGCTTCCAGCATTGCTCGGTACCCACCTGTACGCCGGCGGTGGCATTGATAACAATCAAAGCACTATCCACTGCCCTAAAAGCACCCTTCACTTCAGCCACAAAATCTGCAAAGCCGGGAGTGTCAATAAAGTTGATTTTTACGTCACGCCATTCCACAGGTGCCATGGTAGCGTTGACTGATACGCAGCGCTTAATCTCCTCCGGTTCAAAGTCAGTGGTGGTAGCTCCATCTTCTACTTTACCCATTCTGGTGATTGCTCCGCTGCGATACAGCATGGCCTCGGCCAAAGATGTAGTTCCTGCTCCACCGTGACCCACAATGGCCACATTTCTAATTTTATCGCCAGTATACTCTTTCACAATATTGCCCCCTTTTCCGAATTAATTGTTATTGCATATTTCTCTCTTTATAAGGGCTTTTCCTCTTTTTTCTTCTTTCTTCTCAAGAAAATAAAATTTCTCTGATAATTGTGTAAGAATATATACAGGTACGACCTTTTACAACAAAAAAAGAGAGTCCTAGGACTCTCTTTTTAATATAACTTATCTTGGCTCCACCAAAAGCTTGATAGCGGTTCTTTCCTCTCCATCAATAGCAATGTCGATAAATGCAGGTATGCAAACCAAATCCATACCATGTGGTGCAACAAAGCCTCTAGCAATTGCCACTGCCTTAATAGCTTGATTTAGTGCTCCTGCTCCAATTGCTTGTAATTCTGCCTTTCCTTCCTCCCGTAGCACACCTGCTAATGCTCCTGCTACAGAATTAGGATTGGAT
>CAZTGQ010000152.1:0-4664 GCA_964613345.1 uncultured Acidaminococcales bacterium
TAAAACCAACGATTTGACTTCATGGGATACTTCTCCAAAGCCTTCAATATCATGGTAGACCAGCTGAAGGAAAGACAGGAGAATCTGGAGCATAACGCCAAATCGTTAGAGGAGAAAAACGCCTCTCTCACCAGAGCTAGAGATTTTTTTAGACAAGTAGTTATGCATATAAGACGGTGTGCTATTTGTTTTGATGTTAATGGTAGAATCGTCTTTCAGAACATAGCAGCTATAGATTTTGCGGATAAGTATCCTCAGGTATATGCTCAGTTATGTGCTTACCTAATAGCAAGATCAACTCTCCCTTATCAGGAAATAAACCTAGCAACAACTAAGGGAGAGTTTTGGTTTGCTTTGGAAGAGCTTAATATGGAATGGAATAGTAAAGAAGAAAGACTCTACCTTTTTGAAGATATTACTGAGGTTTACAATAAAAATGCGGTTATGGCTAGGTTTGCTCAGGAGGATGAGCTCACAGGTTTATATAATCGTAGATATGCTATGGAGTTTTTAGAGAGGTCCTATAAGGATACCAGAGAGTTTTCTCTGGCCTTTATTGATTTGAATTCTCTGAAGCCCTTAAATGACGAGCTGGGGCATGAGGTGGGGGATATCTATATTAAATCCATGGCTCAAAAGCTTAAAAAGGAAATTCCTTGGGATCATATGTCTGCCAGGGTTGGTGGAGATGAATTCCTTCTAGTGGCCTTTAGTGTGAGGAAAAAACAGTTAGAGGAACATTTAGAGAATATGAATAAAGAATATAGCATAAGACTGACAGATGGTACCAATCATCCTGTAAGCTTCAGCTACGGTGTTGTGGAGTTAGATAAGAACTATACTGTAAGCCAGCTTTTGCGCAATGCAGATGAATTAATGTATCATTATAAATTTGAACACAAGAAGAAACTGCGGTAAATTTTAGTTTGACGAGGTGAGTAAATGCCGGCACAGGAAACGTCCAAACAAAAAAGCATTATGCAAGCTGCGGAGCAGGTCTTTTCTAAAAAGGGCTATGCTAAAGCCACGCTGGATGAGATTATTAAGATTGCAGACACTGGTAAGGGAACTCTTTATAAGTATTATCAGAATAAGGACTTCCTGTTCTATACCTTGATTTCTCAAAGAAATACGCAGCTATTAGATAGCTTTGCTAAGCAGTGCCATCCTGGTTTGGATTTTGCTCATCGGATAAAAAACTATATAACCATACTTTTAAATTTTATCTTAGATAATCAGGTGTTGTGGCATGTTTTGATTTTTGAGACTACCTCCTGTATCAACGGTTGGTATATGACCTGGAATAAAAAGACATCGTCCTTTCAGGTAGCTATAAAGTGGGGGGAGCCCCCTACTGAGGAAGAAGTGGAAAGCAAGCTGAAGTATTATAATATTATTGGCTCAGAAATAGGAGCTATGGAAAAAATACTACGTGATGGGGAAAGTCAGGGCTTGCTTAAGCCCATTAAGGACCCAGAGCTAGTAGCAGCAAATATGTTCTTTGGTGCTGTGTCCATGCTGTCACAACGTGAAGTGGATAAACAGAAGATAGAAGAGATTGTAGAAGCCTTTTATGATAGATTTATGTATGGACATGTTAAATAATAAAAACAGCGCTAAATGCTTAGCATTTAGCGCTGTTTTTATTATTATTTTGTTTTTTGTACAGCCAATTCAGGAAAAGAGAGGGAGAAAAAGGAGAGATTTACCTGCTTGGTTTTTTCATCACGCAGGTAGCCGATGATGCCAAGGGTGTTATCATCTATAGGGGTGAGCTTACCTGCATTTAAGTTATTACCTAGAATTTTACTCACGTTAAAGGAGCCTAAATAAGTACCGTCTATCTTCCAAAGCTTTAAGGTAAAGCCATCAATAGCACAAACATAGTTTTTTAAGACAGCCATATCTACTAGGTTGGTAATAGAGCTTTTGGCTGTAGCCTTAGGCTTACCGTAGCTGCAGAGAAGCTTGCCGTTCTTATCAAAACCAGCAATAATGCTGGAGCCATTGGGACGGGCTCGACCTCCGGCATAAATGGTGCCGTCACTATTTACCTGCAGAAAAGCAAGGCCTCCCTTAAAGGGAGCAGCTCTATTATGGAGAAAACTAGTAGTGTTGTTTTCAAAGGCATCGTCCTTAATATCACTTTTAGTGAAATTATCATTGCCGTAAAGATAGGCTTGATGCTCCCCGGGCAAGAGTGCTAGCTTGGTGGCGGTAGTTTTACCCTGATAGCTAATAATGTCATTGCCTGCTTTAAGAGTATGAACTCCATCTCTGATGTAGTAGATAACTCCGTCAAGGCCCAGGGTAACTCCCAGTAGCATTCTGGCCTTTAGGGTCAAAATTCCATCGGTGCCGAATTTCTTATAGGGGGTAAGAATACCATCCTTGTTTTCGAAGGCCTGGACCGTGGAAGACTCTCCATCAGGACTGCGGAGAGCTAGGTAGTAAATATTGCGTTGAACAAAGAAATTTAAAATTTTGTCACTATCCTGCACTGCTAAGGGCGGTGTATGGAGCTTGCGTAAATTGAGAGGCAGGCCGTCCAGATCAATGCTAGTGACTGTAGGCGGTTCAACCTTGACAAGAGGATTTTTTATATTAACTTGACCACAACCAATTAGTAGCACTATGCCTATTAGGCAAGCAAGAGTCAAGTAGAGAAGCTTTTTGGGCACAATGAGTCTTCCTTTCTTTTTGCACTGCTCAAATTATAACATAAATTAGAAAGAGACTGTAGCCTATTTTTAGGCAACAATCTCTTTCCTTGTCTTAGTTAATCTTTGCTTTATTTAATTTAGCTGAAAGCTTATTGCCCAGAGACTGTACAATTTGCACTAAAACAATGAGAACTAATACGGTGACTAGCATTATGTCCATTCTGAAGCGTTGATAGCCATAACGAATAGCTAAGTCTCCCAGTCCACCACCACCTAAAGCACCGGCCATTGCGGAGTAACCAATTAAGCTGATGATTGCTAGGGTAATTCCTAAAACGATAGAGTGCATAGCTTCAGGGAGCAGCACCTTGAGAATGATTTGCAAGGGACTAGCACCCATGGATTGAGAGGCTTCGATAACGCCGGGGTCAATTTCCAAAAGAGAGGATTCAATGATTCTGGCTACGAAGGGCGCTGCTGAAAGGGTAAGAGGGACAATAGCTGCTGTAGTTCCAATGGAGGAACCCACAATCATTCTGGTTAGAGGAATGATGGCAACCATGAGGATGATAAAGGGAGTAGAGCGTGTAGCATTAACAATAGCTCCTAGGAGAGCATTTAAAGGCTTGTTTTCCAGAATCTGTCCTTTATCGGTAATAGTTAAAATGATACCTAAAGGCAGACCGATAATGGTAGCTAAAAGCGTGGAAGCTATCACCATATAGAGGGTTTCATATAAGGATTTAAAAATCAGATTAATAATATCAGGAGACATAGCCAATTACCTCAACTTTCAATTGTCTTTCATCCAAGTAACTCATGGCTTTTTTGATATGCTCGCTATCACCTTGTAGCTCGATAAGAAGGGTTCCGTAGGGAATATCCTTGATGGTTTCTAGGTTGGCAATTAAAATATTCACATCCACATCATATTTCTTAATCAAGGTGGAAATTACAGGCTCTCCTGCGCTATCACCAATAAAGGATAATCTGATTAGAGGACGGGAACCATCCTTGTAAGCTGGCGCTAGGTCCATCTTTTTGATCATTTCCGGTAGTTCGTTATTTTGAATGCTGCTGACGAATTCCTTAGTGGTTTCTTGCTGAGGATTAGTGAATATTTCAAACATGGTACCTTCCTCAATAACTATTCCGTTTTCCATAACAGCAACACGGTCGCAGATTTCCTTGACAACCTGCATTTGGTGAGTAATGAGGACAATGGTGATATGTAGTCTTTTATTAATGTCCTGTAGGAGCTGTAAAATAGATTTAGTGGTTTGTGGATCAAGAGCGGAGGTGGCTTCGTCGCAGAGGAGAACCTTAGGATTGGAAGCTAGAGCTCTGGCAATACCAACTCTTTGCTTTTGACCACCTGATAATTGAGCAGGATAGTGATTACTTCTGTCCTTTAGACCTACTAAATCAAGAAGCTCGTCTACCTTGGTTTTAATTTTATCCTTGCTTACACCCTGTATTTCTAGGGGAAAGGCTATATTGTCATAAACTGTGCGGCAGGCTAGAAGATTAAAGTGCTGGAAAATCATGCCGATATTTTGTCTAGCGTGACGCAGCTGGGTGGCACTCATAGCTGTTAAGTCTTCGCCATCCACTAGCACGCGGCCACTGGTAGGAGTTTCTAACATATTAATACAGCGTACCAAGGTGCTTTTGCCTGCGCCTGATAAACCGATAATACCGTAAATTTCCCCAGCCTCAACATGGAGGGAAGTGCTTTTTAAAGCTTTCACATCGCCTCTACTGCTGGCATAGGTTTTTGCCACATTTTCTAATTGGATCATTTAGGGTCCCTCATTTCCTCAAAATAAAAAGCCTCTTCTAAATAGAGAAGAGGACTAAGTAGTAGCTTATGTCTTCTCCATCTCTCAGACCTTAGTCTGATGGACTTGGCACCGTTCACAAATGTGATGGTTGCCGTAGCGTCATAGGGCCATTCCCTCAGCTACTCTAGATGAATGCTATGAAAGATATGATATACTG
>CAZTGQ010000153.1:0-248 GCA_964613345.1 uncultured Acidaminococcales bacterium
AGCATTTGCTCTAGGTATAAATCCGCCTGCACAAATGGCCACAGTAAGGCCAAGGCATAAAGCTAGACTGCTCTTCTTACCTTTGTTTAACATAATAACACTCCTTTTCTAGGCCATCATCGTATAAAAAAACTGCTCTCTTCCATAGATAGGAAAGAACAGTCGCAACACGAATAAGCCTCTTAGGCGTGGCAACTGGCTACCATCACAGTATCCTGTGAAGGCCCTATAGCTTTGCGTCCTTAGAT
>CAZTGQ010000153.1:348-4660 GCA_964613345.1 uncultured Acidaminococcales bacterium
TTCTCTAAGTTTGCCCAATATTTAGTTTGAATTATATATATTACCTCGCGCATCATTTGACACGCAAAGCTAATATTAATGACACTTCTCGTAGCTCCCTATTCGGTCGCTCCTGCGAAGTAAGCGATTTGGCACGATTCTTCCCTGCGGCTACGCCTTGTGAGCGAATCGGCAATCTGCTTATGCGTCCTTAGATTTCTCTAAGTTTGCCCAATATTTAGTTTGAATTATATATATTACCTCGCGCATCACTTGACACGCAAAGCTAATATTATAAATACTGAAACTACGAAGCATTTATGATTTTTAATCATGCTCCGTAGTTTTATTATAACACTTTTTTATATTTTGCAAATAGTTTTCAAATATTTTACAGTTTAATCAAGAATATTTTTGTATCTTCCCTTGAAATATTTGCATATTAGTAACATTATTTACAAAAATACCTCTGGTTCCGCTCTGCGAACAAAGCTTTCCTCTAGATTTTTTTTGTGATATAAATAAACCTCATCATCAAAATAGCGTGCCTCCTGAGGACAACCCTTTACGCAAGCGCAGCATTTAATACATTTGCCGCTATAGGTGCTCACATCCTCTGGCAAAATGGTACCTAAGGGGCAGAGCTTTACACATAGTCCGCATTTTATGCATTTATCCGAATTCACCTTAGGATAGACAGTAATAATATTCTTCTTACTACCGTCAGCCATTTTGGGTACATAGTAAGGTCTATAAGGTACTTCTCCCTTAACAGCTACAGGAGTAGTATAGGTCTCGTCAGCTATCTTTTGAGCGGCGTCCATAGCAAAGGAAATGGCCTTAGCTAAATCCTCAGCATCAGGACGATTAGCGCCTAAGGTTCTGGAAAAAGAATGCTCACCAATAAAAGCACCTGCTGCTACTGTATGCATTCCTGCTTTCTCTAAAATATCTCTCAATTCTACAAGAGCATCATCATAATTTCTATTGCCGTATAACACTACAGGAATGGCTAATGCTCCGCAGCCTTCTACTGTAGCTAAAAATTTCAGCAGCAAACTTGGTACTCTGCCAGCGTAAACCGGCATACCAAAAACAACCACATCCTCCTTGTCAAAGGTAAGTGCAGTGCTCCTTTCGCCCGGCAAAGTAAAGCTTTTATACTTAGGGGATAACTGCAGCTTTTCAGATAAAGTTTGGGTAATAGTTGTGACAATTTTTTTAGTAGTGCCTGTAGGACTAAAATATACTCCGTAAATGTTCTTCATACTCCCCACGCTCCTTTTTAATTGCAACTACTTGCTGAATAATGCTTCCACAAATTCTTCTGGATTAAAGGGTCTGAAATCCATCATGCCCTCTCCCACACCAATCCATTTCACATTAAGGCCCAGCTCCTCCTTAATGGCAATAACCACGCCACCCTTAGCCGTACCATCTAGCTTCGTCAAAACCACACCTGTAACCTGTGCCGTTTCCAAAAATATTTTTGCTTGGCTAAGAGCATTTTGTCCTGTCGTAGCATCCAAAACCAAAAGAGTTTCCTGAGGGCCATTCGGCACCTCTTTTTGAATCACTCGATGAATTTTATCTAGCTCCTTCATCAGATTTGTTTTGTTATGCAGTCTACCGGCAGTATCTACAAAAAGCACCTTAGAATGTCTGGCAATAGCAGCCTTTAAACCATCAAAGACCACTGCTGCAGGATCTGCCCCTTCACCATGAGCAATAACCTCCACTTGAGCACGTTCTCCCCAAATTTTCAGTTGCTCCGCTGCCGCTGCTCTAAAAGTATCCGCGGCAGCAATCATAACCTTATAATTCATAAGGCGATAATAATTTGCCAGCTTGCCAATAGTGGTGGTTTTACCCACTCCATTAACACCCACAACCAAGACAACGGAGGGATTACCGGAAAAATTCATCCTCGGACCCTCATAAGCCAGAAGCTTTGCTACGTAATTTTTGATAAAAGGCAGTGCATCCTCTGGTTTTTTGATTTCTCTGGTGTCTGCCGCCTTACGCAGAGCGGTCATGATTTTTTGGGTGGTTTTCATGCCTACATCCCCGGCCACTAAAATCATTTCCATTTCATCCATAAAATCGTCATCCAGCTCTACACTAAGGCCTATCAAATCCTCCATACGATCAGTAAAATTAGCTCTGGTCTTACTTAAACCATCCTTTAACTGCTCTAAAAAGCTCATAGCTTATTCCACCTCCGATAACTTTACCGAAAGAATTCTAGAAATACCGGATTCCTCCATGGATACACCATGAAGTACGTCAGCTGCTTCCATAGTGCCCTTTCTATGAGTGATAATGATAAACTGAGTATTGACAGCGTAATCCGCCAAGAACTTAGCAAAACGATCAATATTAGCCTCATCCAAGGGAGCATCAATTTCGTCTAAAATGCTAAAGGGTGCTGGCTGATAGCTAAGTAGAGCAAAAAGCAAGGCAATAACTGTAAGAGCTCTTTCGCCACCTGATAAAAGAGCCAAATTCTGCAATTTCTTACCAGGCGGTTGAACCTCAATATCCACACCTGACTCCAAAATATTGCTTTCGTCCAAAAGTATTAAGCTAGCCTTTCCACCGCCAAAAAGCTTCACATAGCAATCCGCAAAGTAGACGTTTATCTTAGCAAAGGCCTCTTTAAACCGCTTGGACATATCAGAATTAATCCCACTAATAACAGTTTCCAATTGATTCTTAGCCTCACTAAGATCGGTAAATTGCTTATGGAGGAATTCATATCTTTCTCCTGTAGCCTTATACTCTTCAATGGCGGCTAAATTCACAATGCCTAAGGCTTCTATTTCCTTACCCAAAGCACCTTCCTGTTTCTTTAAAGCGGTATCTGACAGCTCTAGAATAATCTCCTGACCTCTAGCTTCCTCAGGAGTAAGCTTATGAGTAGTAGCTAGCTGCTCCAAAGCATTTTCATACTCGGCCAGCTGTTTAACCTTATCCATTTCCACAGTGTGTAATTTTTGCTGACAAATAATTTGATCCTTCTTCGCTCCATCCAATTCTTCCTGGAGAGAGGCCTCCTTATCCACCAAGACTCCTCTTTTAGCTAAGAATTCCTCCTTGCCACTATCGGTATGCTTCATTTCCTGAAGCAGATCCTGTTGCTCTTTAACTAAGGCCTCCTTAGCTTCCTGAGTGGTGACTATCAAGGCATTAGTCTCCTGCACTTGCTTTTCGTTATCAGCTATTTCCTGCTGCAGACGGCTTACCTGTCCGTCAATTTCTTGCATTCTATCGCCCATAACCTTAGTAGAATTTTTTGCTGTTTCCAAGGTAATTTGAGCATCTTGATAACGGGAATTAACAAAACTTTGCTTACCCTTAGCCTCCTCTAGGGCTTTGGTTAAAGCATCAGCTCTAGCCTTCCCTTCAGAATCCTCAGCCTCTAGGGCTGCTAGCTTAGGTAGCTTTTCTTCTAGCTGCGCCTTAGCCTCTAAGAAGCGCTTACTATTTTCTGTTTTTTCTTCTGTGAGAAGCGTAATATTTTCCATATTCTGCTTCTTTTCAGCGCTGGAGTTTTCCAAAAAGGCAGCCACCTGAGCTTCTTCCACAGCATATTTCTGCAGTAGTTCTTCTTGCTGCCTAGCCTGGTCACTCACCAGACGCACTTGCTCTTCCACTTCCTCTACTGCCTCTTGGGCCCTAAGAAGTTCTTTATTTTTACCCTGGAGTGTTTCCTCCAAAGCCTTTTGTTCCTGCTGCCTTGCCAAAAAGCTGCTATTACCCTTTTGCTTTAGACCACCGCTCATGGAGCCGCCGGCATAAATAACCTCACCCTCTAGGGTTACTATTCTCAAGCTCATTTCTGCTTTTCTAGCAGCTATGAGCGCCGTATCCATATTTTCCGCTACAAGCACCTGTCCCAGCAAAAAGCGTGCTGCAGGTCTAATGTCATTGTCACAGGAAACGAAATCTGCCGCTACGCCTAACACTCCCGGCATGGTGAGTACGGCTTTATACCGTTCAGGAATATCTCTCAGCTTTAAGCTATCCAAGGGTAAAAAGGTAGCTCTACCATCCTTATTTGTTTTTAAATGATTAATAGCTGCCTTAGCCGTAGTAGCATCTTTAGTAACAATATTCTGTAGGGCTCCGCCTAAAGCTGTTTCCAGGGCGAGGATGTACTTATCCTCCACCTTGAAAAGATCCGCCACCACCCCTAAAACGCCACTACGCCAGGGTAAATTATTTTTAAGCACACTTCTTACGCCGTGACCAAAGCCCTCGTGTTCCTTTAAAAGATTATCCAAAACATTGAGTCTGGCCTCCAGGCGCTCTACTTCCTTGCTAATAAGCT
>CAZTGQ010000154.1:0-4640 GCA_964613345.1 uncultured Acidaminococcales bacterium
GGCCAATGAGCCACCATTCTCCCGGTGTCTCAGTGGTGTAGATACCGGTTTGGTTTCCTGCTAAACCTACAGCTCCCGGTGGCACTGCGCCACGGGGTGTGGATAGTCTGGGCAGATGAAAGGGCATACCTCCTAAATAGGGAAAACCAGGTGCAAAGCCCATCATATATACCAGAAAGGGTTTCGAGGTATGAATACTAATTAGTTTTTCTTTGGAAATTTTTAGGAGTCGGAGGACAGGCTCCATATCCGGTGAAAGAACACCATCGTAGCAAACAGGCACCTCCAGGACTCGACAGGACAGCTGTGATTGGGGAGACATTTCTTGTAAGGCTCTGTCCACGTGGGCTTGCATTTGTTTATGAGTTAAGCGCAGAAGCTTAAAATATATCATGACAGAGCAATAGGAGGGCACTATTTCCAGGATGCCCTTTATTTCCATTTTCTTTAAAGTATCTACAAAGCCGCAGACCTGTTCTCTCACCTGTGGCTCAATGGTATTACCAAAAACTACTAGGATACTGTTTTCCCCTGCAGGTTTAAAAATAGGCTTAAAGTTAGGAGATTTCATTTTGATCCCCCTTGGATAAAGGAGGAATACGCTCCCATAATAGCTTCATAAAAAGCTTCATAGGCGTAGTTAGCCATTTATCCTTGTGATAGATGAGATAAGCACTTAAACGCCAAGGAGAACCACACCAAGCTAAACGGCAAAGCTTACCTTGAGTTAGATCCTCTTCTACAGCTGCTAAGGGTAGCACTGCAATACCTAAGCCTCTTTTAGCGAAGGCTTTAGCTGTGTGTAGTTGTCCGATTTCCAAAAGACGCAGAGGTTCTACCTTAGATCTTTCTAATTCCTCTTCTAAAAGAGCTGGATATTTACTGTTGAGCTCGGTAACAATAATGGTATTACCTGCTAGCATTTGCTCCTGGACGGCTTCTTCTTTGGCTAAAGGATGATGAGGTGCTACTACCAGCGCAATGGGCTCAGGCCATAATTTTTGCACAGTAAGATCTTTTTCTTCTAAGTTTTCTTCAATGCAGCAGGCTATATCTAAAAGATTCTTGCGGAGCATTTCCTGAAAGTAGCTACCAGTACCTAAGGTTAGGCGCAATTCCACCTTGGGATAAAGCAGCGCATATTCGGTCAGCACCTTCTCCAGATGGTAGCTGGTAATAGATTCGCTCATCCCTAGGCGCAATATGCCCTCAGGCTCCACTTGATGCTGGAGTGCGGCATGAGTTTCGTCGTCCAGTCGGGTAATTTTTTCGGCATAGCTGTAAAGCTGCTCTCCTGCTGCGGTGAGCATCAGGGTGTGGCCTAAGCGCTCAAAGAGAGCCACACCCATTTCTTTTTCCAGAAGCTGAATGTGGGATGTGACACTGGATTGAGTGTAGCCAAGCTGTCTAGCAGCTTCGGAAAAGCTGCCTAAATTTACTATACTCATAAAAGTGCGTAGCTGACGAATTTCCATAGGGGCCTCCGAGGTATTTTTAACAGCATAACATATTTCGGTGTTCTTGTAAAAAATTAAACTAAACTTAGAAAAAGTTAGTATTACTTTAAAAAGTTAATCTTATCTCAGAAAAATAATCCTATGGAAGAAAATTAGTGCTTACAGTATTGACAAAAAAAGAGGAATAATATAATATTAGTGTAAAGCGAAGAGGCTTAATTGCCTCTTCGCTTATTTTGTTTTATGAGGGGAGTAGTGTATGCAAAATCTGATTGCACATACGGATAAAATAAATGGCCTTTTGGCACGCTATGGTGTGAAATTTGGCATTTATAAAAACAATGTTTTCCACGAACAGCTTTTTCCCTTTGATTCTTTGCCAAGAGTAATTAGTGCTGAGGAATGGAAGGTTTTAGAAAAGGGCCTTATTCAGAGGGTGGATGCTTTAAATCTTTTTTTGAAGGATATTTACAGTGATAAAAAAATATTAAAGGATGACATTATACCTGAAGAATTTATTTTTTCTTCTAAAGGATATTTGCCCCAGTGTGAAGGAGTTTTGCCACCTAAGAATATTTACTCTCATATTTCCGGCATTGATCTTGTGCAGGCCAAGGATAAAAGCTGGTATATTTTAGAGGATAATCTACGTATCCCCTCAGGAGCATCCTACCCACTTATTGCCAGAAAGCTTTGCCGGATGGCGAGCCCTGATACTTTTAAAGAAAATCGGGTAAGAGACAACAGAAATTATCCTCAGCTTTTAAAAGCCACTATGGATAATGTAAATACAGGTGGCGTGAATGTTATTCTCACTCCGGGGCGTTATAACGCAGCATTTTTTGAGCATGCTTATTTAGCGGAGCATACTCAGTCGGTTTTAGCAATGAACAGTGACTTGTTTGTGGACAAAAATCATCTCTATTATAGGGATAATTTTGGCAAGGCTAAGAGAGTGGGGGCTCTTTACCGTCGTATTTCTGATGAATATTTGGATCCTATGAACTTTCTGTCAGATTCCTTAATTGGTGTAGCCAATTTGTTGACAGCCTATGCTGCCGGAAATGTGGCGATTATTAATGCACCTGGAAATGGAGTAGCAGATGATAAGGGAATTTATTATTTTGTTCCTAAAATGATTAAATACTATTTGGATCAAGAGCCTATTTTGCAGAATGCTCCAACCTATTTAATGTTTGACGAGCAGGACAGAAAAATGGCCTTAAGTCGTATGGATGAGCTTGTTTTTAAGGATGTATCCGAGGCCGGTGGATATGGGGTGGTTTTTGGTAGGGAGTTAGCAGCAGAGGCCAAGAAGAAGTTAGCAGAAATTATACAAAAGGAAGCCCGTAGATTTGTAGCCCAGGAAATAATAGATTTCATTGACCTACCTATTATGGAGGGAGATAAGCAGGTATTTAGAAAAGCTGATCTACGAGCCTTTGTTTTAGCAGGAGCTACTACTAAGGTGTGGGAAAGTGGTTTAACGAGATTTTCTCGTAATCCTAAATCCTTTGTGGTTAATTCATCTCAGGGAGGAGGCTTTAAAGACACATGGGTATTATCTCGTTAGAAAAACAGGATCATTTATTTTGGCTGGGTAGGTATAGTGAAAGAGTATTTACAACTATAAGAACCTTTCTTTTAGGCTATGACCAAATGTTGGATGATGACACTGTCACTTATCAAACTATTTGTACAGCCTTAGACATTCCTGATATGTATGGCAGTCAAGAAAACTTCATTAAAAATTATATTTATGCAGCAGAGGATGCTAACTCGATCTACACCAATTTAAGACATGCCTATGATAATGCCGTAGTTTTACGGGACGAAATTTCCAGTGATAGTCTAAGCTATATACAAATGGCCTTGGATGTCATGGAGTCTCATAGGCAGGTACCACTAAGTCTTTTGAGTTTGCAGCAGGTCTTGGACATTCTCTTTGCTTTTTGGGGGAGTATTGATGATCTTGTGCTCAGTGAAAATACACGTAATATTTTGAAAGCAGGACGTTATTTGGAACGAGTAGATTTATATGTACGTCTTAATTATCCTCAAGAATCAATTGTCAGGGAATTTACTAAACTGGAGCATCGTATGTCGCACCTCACTACCCTGCAGTATGATGCCGCTTTGTATCAGCAAATTTGTATTGCTATGGGAAATAATAGGCCTATGAGACAGGAACTAAATACTTTAAATAATGTTTTTTCAAGGCAAGCACAGTGAAAAAATTAAATTTTTCTTATAAAATGAATCTATCCTTTTCTTCTCCGGTGACTCATCACAGCTTTGCTCTAAGGTGTGTACCGAAGCAAACTCCCTGTCAATTCATTGGTGCCTTGACCTGTCAATTTAATCCGGTTACATCTATTTCGCTGTCCCTGGATGCTTTCAATAATAAGGTTTATACCGGCTATGTGGAGGAACAGCATAGTTATTTCAGCTTTGCCATATCCGGAGTAGCAGTTACCAATAGTGAATATTTTTTAGCGGAGGCACTGCAGCCTATTTTTAAATACCCATCACCCTTAGCCGATGCCAACCAAGAACTTTCTGTGTACTTCCCCTGTTGCCGCATTCCTGTAGGAGATAATTTGCAAAAGAGCCTGTATCTTATGGAATTGCTTTTTAATAATTTTGTCTATGTCTCAGGTTCTACCACTACTGCTACTACTGCCTCAGAAGCTCTGCGTCAGGGTAGTGGCGTGTGTCAGGACTATGCTCATATTCTGATTTCTCTTTGTCGCAAAGTGGGCATTCCGGCTAGATATATTGCCGGATTTATGATAGGAGAGGGTGTTACGCACGCTTGGGTAGAGGTTTACGTGAATGGAAAGTGGATTGGCTTAGACCCCACTCATAATAGAATAGTGGATGATTTATATATTAAGCTATCAGAGGGGAGGGATTTTTCCGATTGCATTATTGATAGAGGTGTATTTATGGGTGGCGCTACCCAAACTCAGTATGTTGAGGTTAAGGTGGAGGAGGAAAGCCTGCTGAGTAAAGCAGAGGTTAATCCATTAGTGTAAAATAAGTATGGACATTTTCCTCGTTTCTTGCTAGAATAACTAGGTAACATTTGCGGTCATGGCGGAATTGGCAGACGCGCTAGCTTCAGGCGCTAGTGGGAGCAATCCTGTGGAGGTTCAAGTCCTCTTCGCCGCACCATTATTA
>CAZTGQ010000155.1:0-2298 GCA_964613345.1 uncultured Acidaminococcales bacterium
GAAAAAGAAATTGCAAGGGAAAGGCTTTTAGACTGTCCATTTGTGATAACTGAAGATCATATCCGGTTCTTTTTTGATACTTTGAAAAAAGGTAAAAAAAATACTGATAAATACACTGAAAAAATATTCAGTACATTTATCCGTAAGATTGTAGTAACAGATGATACTATCACTATTGACTACAATTATTCACCAACCGCCACTATAAGTAACCAGTGTTCGGCAAATGTTCAGTTGGTGGGCCCACCTGGGATCGAACCAGGGACCAACCGGTTATGAGCCGGTGGCTCTACCGCTGAGCTATAGGCCCAACGTAAATATTCTATCCTAAACGTTCCAGCCTGTCAAGTCTAAACCTAGCTTATATAATCTTTTAACTGACCACTGCGCTTAGGACTGCGAAGCTTACGCAAAGCCTTAGCTTCTATCTGCCTAATACGTTCTCTGGTAACTCCGAAATACTGTCCTACTTCCTCCAAGGTTCTATTACGACCGTCAATAAGACCAAACCTTAGCTCTAATACCTTACGCTCTCTAGAGCTTAGATGCTCGTTAAGAACCTTACCCAATTGCTCCTGTAGCAAGGTATAGAAAGCGGCATCAGAAGGAGATGGAGCATCCTGATCCTCAATAAAGTCGCCCAAATGAGAATCCTCTTCCTCACCGATAGGTGTTTCTAAGGAAACTGGTTCTTGAGCTATTTTTTGAATCTCACGAACTCTTTCCACATTGACATCCATTTCCTTGGCAATTTCTTCAGGTGTCGGTTCACGCCCTAATTCCTGCAACAGCTGCCTGGAAACGCGCACCAATTTATTAATTGTTTCCACCATATGCACAGGTATACGAATAGTACGTGCTTGGTCAGCAATGGCACGAGTAATAGCCTGCCTAATCCACCAGGTAGCATAGGTACTGAACTTAAAGCCCTTGTTGTAGTCAAATTTCTCTACAGCCTTAATCAAGCCTAAATTGCCCTCTTGAATTAGATCTAAGAAAAGCATTCCACGACCTACATAGCGCTTCGCAATACTCACAACCAGTCTTAAATTAGCTTCAGACAGAGCCTGCTTCGCATTCTCACCAATGGTGTGAATTTTACGCAAAATCGTGGCATATCTGGTTTGGAGCTCGTCAAGATGGTGTTTCACCTTGGGCTCAACCTTAATATGGGTATACTTACCATCTAAAATAGTAAAGTAATCAAAAATCTCTAACAGACAATTAACGTCTTCCTCTTCCGCTTGCTTTTCTGCATTCTTCTTGCCACTGGCAATCTTAATCTTATTTTCTGCCAATAGTCTTTGCAAACGCTTTTGCTCATCCTTGGTGAATTCCTTGGTAGCTGCTTGGTAAACCTCTAGCTCATTACCACTTTTGCCTTCGTTAGCTTCCTTAATAGCCTTATAGGCTACACTCACCATTCTAGCTTGACACCATGCCTCTTCTTGGGCAATCAGCTCCTCCACTATCTCCGCCATTTTAGGTATGGTGAGGCGCTTATTAATCTCTACCCTGGGTAAATAGTCGGGAATTTGTTTTTGAGCTATAAATTCTCCCACATTAGCCTTATCCATTCTCTTAGCTAGCTTTATTTCGTCTTCGCCAACTAACAGAGGGACTCTACCAATTTCCTTCAAATACATGCGAACAGGATCATCAATACTAATACCCTCAGGCACAGTTAAATTAGCCAGTTCCTCTTCCGCAATTTCATCTTCTTCGTCTAATTCCGTGGGTTCTTCATCATCTGCGCCATCATCAATGACATCAATATTTTTTTCTGCTAGCTTAGCATATATACCGTCCAGATCATCCACCGATAGATTGTCTACGGTTTGCAAAACATCCTGGATTTCTTTAAAGGTTAATACTCCATTATGAGCCTTGGCCAATTCTATAAATTGAGCCACATATTCCTGAGGAGTTTTCACAACCTTAGCCTCAGTACCATTAGTCCCCACTTCAGGAGAGGAGGCCTTTGCTTTACCTTGAAGCTCCCCTGTCTTTGCCCCTTTGGGTGTCTTTGCATCTTTAAGCTTCACCTTGAGTTCTACGTCTTTATTTTTCACTGTTTTCTCATTTCCCTTATTCTTTGTCTCTTTTATTTCCATCACATTTACAACTTTTTTATCTTTTTTTGCAGCCTTGACAGCCACCATTTTTTTAGGCGTATTTTTCCCTGCTACGGTCTTTTTAGGTGCAGTCTTTACTGCTACTGTCTTTTTAGACGTAGACTTATTTGCTACTGCCTTCTTTTTAGGCGCAGCCTTTACTGCTACTGCCTTCTTTTTAGGC
>CAZTGQ010000155.1:2398-4306 GCA_964613345.1 uncultured Acidaminococcales bacterium
AGGCGCAGCCTTTACTGCTACTGCCTTCTTTTTAGGCGCAGCCTTTACTGCTACTACCTTCTTTTTAGGTGCAGCCTTTACTGCTACTACCTTTTTGGACGTAGTTTTCCCCGTAGCTACGTTCTTAGGCCTAGCCTTTGCTACCACCGTTTTTTTGGCTGTAGTCTTTCCTGCAACGGCTACCACCTTCTTAGCAACCTGTTTTTTAGAAGTAACTGCTTTAGGCGTTACCTTCTTGGTCCCAACCTTAGAGGCTGACTTACTCTTAGGAGTAGCATCTTTCTTCACTACTTTTTTCATAGGGCCCTCCCTCCTTTCTTCTCCATTAATTTTCTCTCTTTACTGCATTTAACTCTGCAATCTTTTTCCTTATTCGCTGACATTCCGCTAATTCCTGCTTAAATCCTTCGCTGTTTGTTTTTTCATAGGCCATGGCCAATTGGCTATGTTCCTGAAATGACTTTTCTAATTTTTCCAGCTCTAATTGATTTAAACAGTCCTTAACCATGACAGGCAAATTATTCTCCGGTATATCAAGAACCAATATATTGGTTAACTCAGAAGCTTCTGCCTCTGTTAACACCTCAAATAAATCTCTGGGGTTAAATCCTTCCCCCATTCTTTCCTCTGCCAGCTGTCTGATTTTTTGTCTAGAGGAGGTCGAATATAGAGCTGCCTCATCGCCTAAGTCAAGCTTCACCCTATGCAGATATCCACTTAAGACAATTCTTTCTGCCTGTTCTCTAGCACTGGTCAGGGGGCGATTAAGCGCCGCCCAAGACACAGAACCACTGTTTCGGTCTTCCTTACCCTTCATCTTACGATATTCAGTCTGAATAAGACCTTCATCTATAGTCAAGGTTCGTGCTAGCTCTCGCAAGCGCTCACCAATCTCCACTTCACTACTACAAGCAGCTATAAAAGGTAATACCTCCGTAACAGCCTCCACCTTGCCTGTTAAGCTGGTTAAATCATGGGCTGCCAAGGTAGTTTTGATTTCATACTCTACTCCTGGCAAGGCCTTAGCTATGAGATCAATGAACGCCTGGGGGCCTTCTTTTCTCACAAAATCATCAGGATCCTTACCCTCCGGTACATGCATCACTCTGCATTTAAGCTCAGCATTTTGAGCTAAAGGAATGGCCCGCATAGCAGCATGCCTACCGGCCTCATCACTATCAAAACAGAAAATGACCTCCGGAGCCAAGCGCTTTATCAAGGTAGCCTGTTGCTGCGTAAAGGCAGTGCCCATGGAGGCTACAGCCCAATCAACGCCTGCAGCATGAAGACTAATGGCATCCATATGTCCTTCTACTACAATAGCTTGCTTATGCTTACGAATAGAAGCCAGAGCAGCATCTAAGCCAAACAAAATACTTCCCTTATGAAACCAAGGAGTATCCCCTGTGTTCATATATTTGGCAGGAGAGCTTTGAGCCTCTAGTACTCTGCCGGTAAAGCCTACTACCTTTCCTCTAAATTTATCATAGATGCCGCCCTTATCCTTCCTATTAGCTAGTCCCGCCTTAAGCATGGTCTCAGCCGTTACGCCCTTACCGAGCAAGCCCTGGTGCAATTTATCAAAGGCATCCGGAGCAAGACCTATCTGAAATCTAGCAATAATATCTGCACCAATACCTCTTTTTTGTAAATATGCTAAACCATTTTTACCATACGAGGTGTTCAGCAGGCAAGAATGGAAAAACTTAGCGGCCCACTCATTGGCAGCATAAATTTCCTGTGCCTCTTTTTCCTGCGCTATTTCTTTAGCATTTCTTTCTCTTCGAGGAATAGGTATATTAAACTTATTGGCCAAAAACTTCAAAGCATCTACAAAAGACAGATTTTCCTGCTTCATCACGAAGCTAAAAACATCCCCGCCTACGCCACAGCCGAAACAATGAAAAA
>CAZTGQ010000155.1:4316-4622 GCA_964613345.1 uncultured Acidaminococcales bacterium
GCCCTTGTTCTCATCCACAGTAAAAGAAGGTGTCTTCTCTCCATGAAAGGGACAGCAGCCCCAGTAACGCCCGCCTTTTTTCTTTAAAGGCACGTAAGTAGAAATGACTTTAACAATATCTGCTTCCTTTCTGACCTGTTCTTTGAAATTGGCGAAAACTTCTTTTGTATCTTCCATTTCACCCATCCCACCTATTATTTCCTGTTATATATATTCACCACAAAAGTCAAATATCCTTTTTTCTCTCTTCAGACCTTCAAAATATTTGGGAAAAACTCCTCCTTTTTACCGGAAAAGAGGCATCGC
>CAZTGQ010000156.1:0-4606 GCA_964613345.1 uncultured Acidaminococcales bacterium
ATTTGCTTAGCGTCAGCAGTATTACTGCTTTTATTATATCTGATGAAATCAGGACAGCTTCATAGAGAACGGAAGACGAGAGAAAAAATTGCTAAGCTCATCTCTCATTTATGTGATACCTATGGTACTGTAGCTGAGGTGGACTTCGATAATAAGGTGGCCACAGTTTATACTATGGAAGCAGGAGAGGTCACTGTAAAAGACGAGGAAGCAAAAACATTGGAGGAATTGTCCTCAGGACTACATCCTGATGATGCTGCTAAATATACTCCTGCTGCTCTCAAAATTATCGTGGAGAGAGCCATGAAAACCTGTTCTCAGGAAGAGCTTATTGTGAGAGCAAAGCAGGATAAGGATAACACCTATCAATGGGTTTCTTACCTTTTCCAGGGCGTGAGAAGGGATAATCAGCATCATCGTAATTGTTTATTTTTGCAGCACAATGTGAATGATACGAAGAGTAAGGAGCTAGAGCAAAACGAGCAAATGAAAAAAGCCTTAGCTCTGGCTAAGGATGCGGCGGAAGCTAAAGGGCAGTTCATGGTGAATTTGAGCAAGGAAATCAGAACTGTACTGGATACCATTGTGGGTTATTTGGGACTGGCCAGAGAAGAAGAAAACAGTCAGAAATTACAGGAATATTTGCAAGAAAGTCAAACACAAACAGCTCATTTACTTAATGTAATTCGTAATGTAGTGGATATAACTTCTTTGGAAACAGGTAATATTGAGCTGGATAATACGCTCTTTGACTTTGAGGAGAATTTACATTCCCTCAGTGCAATGTTTGCCAAGGAAGCTAAGACGAGAAATATTGGTTTTGATTTACAGCTAAAGGATTTAAAAATACCCTACGTACAGGGTGATAAGCTGAGACTAAATCAAATTCTTATTAATATTTTATCCAATGCTTTTAAGTTCACGCCCGAGGGTGGACAGGTGGACTGCCTGGTGCAGCAAAAGGGCTTGAAAAATAAGAAGATTTACATGGAATTTGTTATTAAGGATACGGGCAAGGGTATTCCCAAGGAATACTTGGAAAAAGTTTTTGTGCCCTATGAAAAGGATGTTAAGGCTAGTGAGACCTCCGGTAGTGGTCTGGGACTGGCCATCACCTATAATTTAGTGCATATGATGGGCGGCGCTATTTCCGTTACCAGCGAGGAAGGCAAGGGAACAAGCTTCGTGCTGGAGCTTCCTTTTAATTACACAGAGGCTAGAAATAGAAATATGGAGGAAATTCAAACCTTCCCCTTTGTGAAGGCTTTAATTGTGGATGATCAGGAAAATAGCTGCAAGTATTTAGAGCAATTATTGAGTAAATTTAACGTAGAGACAGTTACCTGTACCAGTGGTAATCAGGCCTTAAGTCATTTAAACGATGCTTATGGACAGGGAAAGCCCTTTAATCTTTGTCTCCTGGATTGGAAAATGCCGGGGATGGATGGCCTAGAGGTTGCTAAGAAAATTCAAGAAATGAATTTCACTCAGCTTAAGCTTGTGATGGTTTCAGGACATGACTTATCCGTATTAAGCCTGGAGGCTGAAAAAAGAGGCTTCTGTGCTATGCTGGATAAACCACTTTTTGCCGCTAATGTGTTCTCCCTCTTGATGGATAATTTTGCTCAGGAGGCTAGCGAGCTAAAGGAGCAGACCTATCAATATGATTTTAAGGGTGCCAAGGTTTTGGTAGCAGAAAACAATGATATTAATGCTGCTTTGATTACTAAGCTGCTGGAGAAAGCTAATTGCCAGGTGGAGAGGGCTCAGGACGGACAGGAGGCCTGCGAGAAATTTGGCAGTGCTAAGACAGGAACCTACAGCGCCATCTTTTTGGCAGTGGATATGCCCAATGTAGATGGCTGCGAGGCTGCTAAGCTTATTCGTATGTCCGACCATCCTGAAGGACCGACTATTCCTTTATTAGCAATAACGGATCACGCTTTGTCAGGGGATGTAGCTAAGGCACTTTCCTGTGGGATGAATAGCTTTGTGGAAAAGCCCTTGGTCACAGAAAAGCTTTACAGCACCTTAAATAACTTCATGCAATAAAATATAAGCGCACCCTCTAAAGCAGTGGTGCGCTTATATTTTAGCGGTCTTTATAAGGTAGTCTGGATTTAGCCTTGGACCATGATAGGTTCTTAAGGGAGAGGATTGCTAGAGTCGATTTACTTCTCTTTTTATTTGTATTCCAGGGGGAAATTATGGTATAATAACTATCGTTCTCATACGCCTGTAGCTCAGTGGATAGAGCGATAGCCTCCGGAGCTATGTGCGGCGGTTCGACTCCGCCCAGGCGTACCACAATGTTAGGAAGTCTAACCCTGTGGCATAATTTAGACCGTAAACCGTTTCAGCAGATAATCTACTGGAACGGTTTATTTTGTTATTGACCTGGAGCTTACTCTAAGATTTATAATAACAATGAAGGGACGTGAGATTATGATTAAGAATACCAAAAAGACCTTAAGCATCAAGGAAGTTAGTGCTAAGTTCAATATTTCCCAGGATACTTTACGTTACTATGAAAGAGTGGGGATGATTCCTCCTGTGCCTAGAACTGCCAGTGGCATTAGAGCCTATGGGGAAACTGATTTAGGCTGGGTGGAATTAGCTCTGTGTATGAGAAGCGCAGGCTTGCCGGTAGAAGTAATGATTGAATATTTAAGATTATTTCAAGAGGGTAATAAAACCATTAAGGCACGCCTAACCCTTTTGCAGGATCAAAGAGATGTTTTGCTGGAGCAGGAAAGTAACATTAGGGCAACTATTAACAGATTAGACTATAAAATATCTCGCTATGAAAATGCGGTGAAGACGGGAAAGCTATCTTGGCCTAAACAAGATGCGACGTGCAAAAAATAAAGGAAAAGCTTAAAACATTATGGCTACAACTAAACAGGAGGAGGCGCTCTCCTGTTTTTTTTTGTCGGAAGAAAGCTTCGTCTAAAGCTCAAAATGTGTTAGAATAGTGCTAATGGACAAGGAGGGGTATTTTGCTAGGAAGAAAAATTATAGGTGGCTTAGTGGGGGTACTTAGTCTTTTGGCCTTTTGCCAGGTGGCAGGAGCACAGGAATATATTCCTTTTAGACAGCGGCATTCACGTCTGGTAGTACCTAAATATGCTGACGGTAAGGTTATTATTAAGGAGGAGGGGCCACAGCTTTTCTTTTCGGATAGTCCGGAAATGGTCAAGGAATGCGGTGTTACCTATAGAGACACCTTAAGTGGTAAGGTTAGATTATTTTTTCATCATGTTAATGCTACTAAAAGTGAAAAAAAATTAGCGGTGGTGCTGCGCAATAAAAGCTTTAGAGCAGCTACGGTTACGGTTGGCGCCCAGGGAATTTCTAAGCCCAGAGAAGAAGAGCTATGGTTACTGGCCGGTAAGGAAGCGCAAAAAGATTACTACACCAGTCTGGGTAAGAAGAGCACCTTCAAGCTCTTAGGCTCCAGAGAACTAATTACAGGAGCTACCGGTAGAAGATTTAAACCCAATCAGCTGATTACGGGAATTATTGATTTAGAGCTCAGTAAGCCGGTAGAAATTTCTGTTTATATGCTCCCTGTACATACGGATTTTCAGTCAGCCCAGGATGTATACGTTCCCTTAGCGCCTGACACAGGTGGTCATGTGCTGAGAGGAACCTTTCCCACCTCTAAGGTGAAGGTTACTCTAGGGGAAGAGTTTTCCACTCAGGGAGATACGATTATAGGTATAACCCTAGCTGATAATGTGAAAAATCCCTATGTGGTAGGCAAGGATGCTCTCACCGGGGAAAAAGTGACTAATTATGGTAATTATGGGGTCTTTTACGATGTTAATTTTGCTACTACAGGAAAGGGAAGCACCCTAGTTAAATTTAGTCCGGAGGGCGGTTTGTACGCCGGCTATGGTAAATTCGGCTATGCAGGTAAGACTACTCTTATTCCTATTCCGCAAAATAAAATTGCCTTTGGAGAGCGTGGGTTTGAGGATGCTATTACCTTGGGAGAAATAGAGGGCTCACAAGCGGGAGAAATTTCCTTTTCTCCTCCCGGATCTTCCAATTTACCTATAAAAATAATTTTAATTCCTCAAAAAAGCTTGCCAAAAGATAAATCTTAAGCTATAATATTAATAACAATTATTAATTACAGTTTCGTCAGAGATTGTAAAATATTACAAAAAATAAGGGGAGTGTTAACAATGACAAAAGAATTAAAAGGAACGCAAACTGAAGCAAATTTACAAGCTGCTTTTTCTGGTGAGTCTCAGGCTACCAACAAGTATAATTATTATGCTAGTAAGGCTAAAAAAGAAGGCTACGAGAAAATTTATCAAGTATTCATGGAAACTGCCGGTAACGAAAAAGAACATGCTAAGCTTTGGTTCAAGGAATTACATGGTGGAGATATTCCCGATACTGCTACCAATTTAAAGGATGCAGCAGCTGGCGAGAACTATGAGTGGACTGATATGTATGCCGTCTTTGCTAAAACTGCTGAGGAAGAGGGCTTTAAGGCTCTTGCTACCAAGTTTAAGGCTGTAGGTGAAATTGAAAAGCGCCATGAAGCTAGATATCGTGCTCTTTTAGCTAGAGTAGAGGATAGCAGCATGTT
>CAZTGQ010000157.1:0-4595 GCA_964613345.1 uncultured Acidaminococcales bacterium
AATTGGTGTTAACAATCGCAATTTAAAGGATTTTACGGTGGACATGAATAATAGTCAGCGCTTAAGAAGCTTGGTGCCTAAGGAAGTTTTATTTGTAGTGGAAAGCGGTATTACCAATCACCAAGATGTGGACAAGGCCAGAGCCATGGGCGCAGACGGTGTGCTGATTGGCGAAGCGCTAATGCGTAGCGAGAATATTGCAGGCGCGTTAAAGGAGCTGAGAGAAGGTCATGACTAAAGTGAAAATTTGTGGCCTCAGTCGTTTGGCGGATGTGGCCATGGTAAATTTATTACAACCAGACTACATTGGTTTCGTTTTTGCTCCCAGCAGGCGCAAGGTTACCAGAGCACAGGCGCTGGAGCTGAAAAAGGCCTTATCGCCTAGCATTCAAGCAGTAGGAGTTTTCGTAGGAGAGGAAGCTACGCAAATTGCTAAAATAGTAGAAGGGGGCATTATAGACGTAGTACAGCTACATGGAGATGAAACCCCAGAATTTTGTGCTTTGCTTAAGCAGCTGACTCCTGCTCCTATAATTAAGGTGATTAGAGTAAAGAATGAGCGTAGCTTGGAAAATTTGGAAGACTATCCTTGCGACTATTTCCTTTTTGATACCTATAGTCATATGGCCTATGGCGGACTTGGCAAGGAATTTGATTATAGCTTTTTACGGAAGGACGCTATACCTAAGCCCTTTTTTATCGCAGGTGGCCTAAGACCTGATAATGTGTGGGAGCCGCTGCAGAAACTCCTTCCTTATGGCGTAGATGTCAGTGGCGGAGTGGAAACAGACGGGTTTAAGAATGAAGGAAAAATAAAACAATTTATAAAAGCAGTGAGAAAGGGAGAGAAACAATGACTAAAGGAAGATATGGAAAACACGGCGGTCAGTATGTACCGGAGACCTTAATGAATGCAGTTTTAGAGCTAGAGAAGGCTTATGCTTTTTACAAGAATGATCCTGAGTTTAACAGAGAGCTAAGAGAGCTTTATCACGATTATGCTAATAGGCCTTCGCTGCTTTATTATGCAGAAAGAGTAACTAAGGATTTGGGTGGGGCTAAAATTTATTTAAAGAGAGAAGATTTAAATCATACCGGCGCGCACAAGATAAATAATGTTTTAGGTCAGTGTCTTTTAGCTAAGAAAATGGGTAAAACCAGAATTATTGCTGAAACCGGTGCAGGTCAGCATGGTGTGGCGGCAGCTACTGTGGCAGCACTCTTAGGCATGGAATGCGTGGTTTATATGGGTAAGGAGGATACCATTAGACAGGCCTTAAATGTGTATCGCATGGAGCTGTTAGGTTCTAAGGTGGTAGCAGTTACCAGTGGTACCATGACCTTAAAGGATGCGGTGAATGAAGCCATGAGAGAATGGACAGCCAGAGTGGAGGATACCTTCTACGTTCTCGGTTCTGTTATGGGCCCCCATCCCTATCCGGAAATGGTTAGAGATTTCCAAAAGATTATTGGGGAAGAGGTTAAGGCACAAATGCTGGAAAAGGAGGGCCGTTTACCTGATGTGGTAATGGCCTGTGTGGGCGGTGGTAGTAACGCCATGGGTTTGTTTTACGATTTCATTCCTCATAAGGAGGTTAAGCTCATTGGTGTAGAGGCAGCGGGCAGGGGCGTTAATACTGAGGAAACCGCAGCAACTATTGCTAGAGGCAGCAGTGGTATTTTCCATGGAATGGAGTCTTATTTCCTCCAGGATAAGGATGGACAGATTGCTCCTGTTTATTCTATCTCTGCAGGCTTAGATTATCCGGGTATTGGACCGGAGCATGCTTATCTCCATGATACTAAAAGAGCACAATATGTACCCATTACTGATGACGAAGCAGTGGAGGCTTTTGAATATTTATCTAAGCTAGAGGGTATTATTCCAGCTATTGAAAGTGCGCATGCTATGGCCTATGCTATGAAGTTAGCACCAACCATGGATAAGGATAAAATTATTGTAGTAAATCTTTCCGGTCGGGGAGATAAGGATGTAGCAGCTATTGCCAGATATAAGGGGGTTGACCTTCATGAATAAAATAGAACAAATTTTTGCCATAGAGAAAAAAGTCTTTATCCCGTTTCTTACGGCTGGAGACCCTAGCTTAGAAAAAACAGAAGAGATGATTTATGCTATGGAAAAGGCGGGAGCAAAGCTCATTGAAATAGGTATTCCTTTTTCTGATCCTATTGCCGAAGGACCTGTTATTCAGGAGGCTGATAATAGAGCGTTAGCGGCAGGCTGCACCATTGACGGACTTTTTGCTATGCTGGCAAGAGTGAGAAAAAATTCTCAGGTGGCCTTGGTTTTCTTAACCTACATTAATCCTATTGTAGTTTATGGCATGGAAAAATTTTTCGCTAAGGCTCGCGAGGTGGATATTGCCGGTATTATTGTGCCGGATGTACCCTATGAGGAGAAAGGTCTTTTGACCGGAGCTTGTGACAAATATGGTCTTGATTTAATTGTCCTTATTGCACCAACCTCCGATGATAGAATTAAAATGCTGGCTCAAGGTGCTCATGGTTATATTTATGTAGTATCCTCCTTAGGCGTTACCGGTGTGCGCCAAAGTATTACTACTGATATTTCTTCTATTGTGGAAAAAATTCGTAGTGTAACTAAAACTCCTGTGGCAGTTGGCTTTGGTATCGCCACAGCTGAGCAGGCCTATGCTATGGCTAAGGTAAGTGACGGAGCTATTGTGGGTAGTGCTATTGTTAAAATTATTGCTGCACATGGTCAAAATTGCGTAGAGCCGGTGGCGAAATATGTGGAGGAAATGGTAGAGGCGGTAAAAAGAAGCTGCTAATTTTTGCTTAAAATAAATAATTAGCATATTGTATACAATGTACAGTACGCAATACAAGGACAACAGTTTACAGATAATTTAAAATTCGTAAAAATAACTTGCAATAGTTACAACCTTTGGTTATAATTAACTCACGTTTGATTTTTACGGAGCCTGCCAATGAAGGTAGGCGGTAGTCAGACCTAAGCCCTGTGGGGAGGTCTGACTATTTTATTTAGGAGGGGATGTACATGTATAAAACACTAAGAGATTTACCGTCGCCACAGGGATTATATGACCCTAGTTACGAGCATGATGCCTGTGGTATTGGCTTTGTGGTCAATATTAAGGGAAAGAAATCCTATGATATTATTGACAGTGCTTTAGGCATCTTAGAAAATCTAAAACATAGAGGCGCAGAGGGCGCAGATGCTTTGAGTGGCGATGGTGCTGGGGTTTTATTACAAATACCACATAGCTTTTTTGTGCGGGAGTGCAATGTGCTGGGATTTTCTTTGCCCAAGGAGGGCGACTACGGTGTAGGGGTTATTTTTGCTCACCGCTATGAAAATTTGCGCAATAAGCAGCTCAAGGAATTTGAAAAAATTGTAGAGCAGGAAGGACAAAAAATCCTAGGCTGGAGAGAGGTTCCTATTGATGAGAGCATTATTGGTAGGGTAGCAAGGGACAGTCGTCCTAGGATTATGCAGGTCTTTATAAAAAAAGATAAAAAAATAAAGTCTATCATGGATTTTGAAAGAAAACTTTATATTATCAGAAAGCTAGCGGAAAAGACTATTACTCCTGATTCTCAGGAACAGGGTTCTGATTTTTATGTGGCCAGCCTATCCTCTAAAACCATTGTTTATAAGGGAATGTTGACCAGTGCCCAGCTGCGACACTTTTATTTGGATTTATCAGATTTAGATTTTGTTACTTCCATGGCTATGGTACATTCTCGTTTCAGTACTAATACTTTTCCCAGTTGGGCTAGAGCGCATCCTAATCGTTATATGATTCATAATGGAGAAATTAATACCATTCAAGGCAATATTAATTGGCTTAATGCTAGAGAAAGCAAGTCTAAATCACCATTTTTCCCTGACCTAGAAAAGGTCTTTCCGGTAGTAGATGATAGTGGCAGTGATTCTGCTATGTTTGATAACTGTTTAGAATATCTCTATATGACCGGACATTCTCTGCCTCACGCTATGATGATGATGATTCCCGAGGCTTGGGAGAAGGATCCACTTATGAGTAAGGAAAAGAGGGACTTCTATCGTTATCACAATTTTATGATGGAGCCTTGGGATGGACCAGCAGCTAGTGCTTTTTGTGATGGGGAAATTATTGGGGGCACCTTGGATAGAAATGGCCTCAGACCTACCCGTTATTATGTTACCAAGGACGATCGTGTTATTGTAAGCTCTGAAGTTGGTGTGACAGATGTTAACCCCAAAGACATTTTATATAAAGGTCGTTTAGAGCCAGGAAAAATGCTGTTGGTAGATACCAAGCAAAAGCGCATTATCGAAGATGAAGAAATTAAACAGCAGGTAGCTACGGAGCACCCCTATGGGCAATGGTATAGTGAGCATGTAGTGGAACTGGAAAATCTTATGAAGGGGCATACCAGCTCTGTAGGTAACAAAGTCATTCCCTACGATTTAAAAGAACAACAAAAAGTTTTTGGCTATACTAAGGAAGATTTAAATCGCCTTATTTTGACTATGGCACGGGACGGGAAGCAGGCTATGTATGCAATGGGCATTGATACACCTCTAGCTGTACTTAGCGACCATA
>CAZTGQ010000158.1:0-4590 GCA_964613345.1 uncultured Acidaminococcales bacterium
TTTTCTATTATGAATTTTAAGAATGTGCTATAATAAATACAGAGAAAAGTAGAGGAGGATTAAGAATATGTATTTATTTTCTAAAAAAGTTGCCGCTGTATGTGCAGCTGTAGCTATGAGTGTAGCTATGACCACCACAGCTTGGGCAGCAGGACTAACAGTAAAAACAGAAACTATTAAAGCAAAGGGTGTTACCTTAGAAACGCCTCAAATCAGCGGGGCTAGAGGCGGAGCTGCTATTGATAACAAGGTTAATATGTTATTGTGGAATAACAGTTTTAAGGCTATGTTGGGCATGATTTCCACCAAGACCTTACCTAGTGATGATAACGATTTTGTGAAGACCTTTGGAAATACTAGTGCAGCTAAAGAAAATACCAAACAAATGGCAGAGTATATGTCTCGTCGTTTGGAAAACGATAGAGTAAAGGTAGGACAAAAAGAGCCATACTTTGTTAAATTAAGCTATGATGTTAAAACAGGTTTGCAAAATAGTACCATTTCTCTTGTGGAAAAGGTTACCACCTACACAGGTGGAGCTCACAACAATACTGAGTATTTAGCTGTGAACTATGATTTACGTTCCGGTAAAGAGATTCAACTAGCTGATATTTTTGCTGAGGGTGTGAATTATCAAGACCGTTTGCTTACTCTAATGCAGATTCAAGCTAAAGGTGATCAAAGAATTTACAATAAGCTTACCGAAAATGTAAAGAATGCTAAGCCTGAGGGTTACTATTGCCCTAAAAAAATTACTGGCAAGGAAAAGTTCTATTTGGATGCCAAGGTGGGCGATTTAACTGTATTCTATAATCCCGGAGAAATTGCTCCTATTTCCGAAGGAAGAATGAATTTCCGCTTTAGCTTGGATACTATTTCTGATCTTATCAGACTCTAAGAAATTCCTTAAAATCTCCTATCCCATGGGTAGGAGATTTTTTTTTGGGAAAAAATCACCTTTATGTATATTCAGCTAGCTAATTAGTAGCCTGTATGGTAGAATTTATTAAATGGAGTATAGATTAATTAAAGATAAAAAATAGTTGTTTTAGGTGTTCAGAAAGGGATTTTCTCGGAAGCAATTTGATGAGTAGGTGTAAATTAAAAATGTGCTAGTGAAGGAGGAGCTATGTTGTCAGAGATGAAGAAGGCAATTTTCTTAGGACTATTAGTAACAACACTGCCCTATGGCGCCATTGCTCAAGGCGCTGGGCAGGTAAATATTCCCTTAGGTGGGACTTATGTTGCTAATGGTGAAAGCATTGTAGTCACGGGAGATAATACCTCGGCCTACATTTTAAATGGTACAGGTACCTTGAATTTCGTGGGTGGCGCAAATACAGTTTCGACCTCAGGTTCTAATTCTCACGGTATTTTTCTTAGTAAAAATACGGCCAATGCTATTAATTTAAGCAATGCTGCCTCTTTAGACATTGTTGTTGTTAATAATGGAACCAGCGGATCGTCCGGTATTTTAAGCAATGATAAAACATCTTCTACTCGTCCCGTAGCACCTTATATGATTAATGCTAAGAATAATAGTATTATGAATATTAATGTAACGAATACAGCTTTAGCTGCGGATA
Organism: uncultured Acidaminococcales bacterium; assembly: GCA_964613345.1. Classification (GTDB taxonomy): domain Bacteria; phylum Bacillota; class Negativicutes; order Acidaminococcales; family Acidaminococcaceae; genus CAZTGQ01. Next base: position 1,587 of record CAZTGQ010000158.1, read on the forward strand.
AGTATGGGTGGGGTATTTCTGTGGGCGCACAGAATCTACCTAGCGGAGGCGCCTATAGTGGTAATATGGCCAGTATGCTTATTACCGATAACTCTAAGGTTAATATAGTTACTAGCGGTAACCGCACAGGTGGTATTCTTAATCAAAACACCCATAATTTCTATATTACAGTTACAGGAAATGGGGAACTAAATATTACCACTAATGGTGATAATAGTGTTGGTTTCTATAGTGATAGCAATTTTAATGCTGCCAATCGCCTTTTACGTAATCAGGTTAATGTTGCAGGTAATGGCAAGTTAAATATTACCACTAAGGGTGCTCACTCCAATGGAATCGTGAGCCTAAACAGCAGCTTCACCGCTGCAGAAAATAGTGTGGTGGACATCAAAACAGAGGGCAATTACAGTCATGGTATCGTAGCCTCCAGTGGCATCTCTAATCCTGCTATAAATTATTTAGTAGGTGACTCCCAGGTGACCATAGAGACTAAGGGCTCCGCTGCTTATGGCTTATATAGCACTAAGGGCGGTACTAATATGATAAGTGGCAGTAGTAATGTGACAATTTCTACTAGTGGTAGTAAAGCTTACGGCCTTTATGCTGATGAGGGTGGTGTTGGTCATATCGGTGGCAATGCGGTTGTGGATGTTACTACTACAGGTTCAAGCCAGACTTTTGTCTTGGCTGTGGATAATGCCAGCCTTATTCTAGGGGACAATTCCGTTACCACAATTCATGCTCAGGGTCATGACGGAGACGGAATTCATTTTACTAATGGTGGTACGGTATCCTTGGAAGATTCTGCAACCCTCAATATCAATGCCAGTGGAAATTATGCAGATGCCATTTCTAATCAGAACGCAACTGCTGGAACCTTTACCAGTGCAGCAGGAACCAACATAAATATTTCTATCACAGGCGATAATGCAGAGGGCATTTTCTTACAGAATCAAGGTAATACGGTATATCTGGAAGGCAATATTAATATCAATAATACAGGTAATGGACATGGCGTTTATATCGGTAGTGATGATACAGTAGTTCTTAATGGTGCTACTATTATCCATATGTCCGCTGCTTCTGCTGAGGCGTTGTATGTTGATTCTTCAGTGAACCTAGGTACCATTAGAGTCAATGGGTTAGGCGGTAAATTGGTGGATATTACTGGTGACATTGGTTATGCCGGCACTGCAGCTAGTCTAATTGAAGTCAATTTAGATAATGCTAATGCTGCTCTTACAGGACAAATTTTAGGTGATTTTACTTCTGCTGGTAAAGCTGTTTTAAATATCAGTAATCAAGGTGTTTGGCATGCTACTAATGAGACAGCAGGTTTAAGCCGAGTGGATGAGCTTAATTTGTCTAATAATGGTTTAGTGGATATGACCCATACAGGAGTAGGTAAATACGGTTCTATTACCATAGATAAGCTCAGTGGTAGTGACGGTGTTTTTAAACTTAATACAGACTTAGAAAAAACAAAAACAGCAGGTAATAAGGATGTTTTAACCGACAGTGATGTGGTAAATATTGTAGGTAATAGCACAGGTAATCATCTTATCGCTGTAAAGGATGTTAGCTTAGAAACTCTGCGCGAGGTTAGTGGCTATTTACTTTTAGTACACGATACCAGTGCTAATAAGGAAGCTACCTTTACCGGACAGGATTTGGAAAATGGCGGTATCTTTAAGTATAAGGCTGACATTACTGATGTTAAACCGGATCCCAACTATAATTATAATAATGTGCCTACTGACGGACGAAATTGGTATCTAACCTCTATTTATAGAGATGAGGAATTAACTGACAATGCCGTTACTAATATCGGTGTCAGTGAAGCTCGTTTCGAAACCTATCGTAATGAGCGTAGTGAGCAGGACAGTCTTTTAAAGCGTTTAGGAGAGCTGCGCTTTAATGGTGAGGATGAAGGCCTTTGGGCCAGAGTAAAGAAAAATAAATTTAATGGAACAGGTGTTGGTTTAAGAGGTGGTAGTGCCATTACCTATCAGGTTGGCTATGATAAGAAATTCACTAGTCCTGGTAATGCTGTACGCCACATTGGTGCTGCCGTAGGCCATACGCAAAGCACCACCGAGTTAAGAACGGCCGCTAATTTGACCGGTAGCACAACAACTCTTACTGTCTATGATACTTGGCATGGCAGCAAGGGACATTATTTAGATCTAGTTGCTAAAGCCGGTAGAATGGGTAGTGATTTTCAATTGGAAGGTACTAATCCGGAAACAGGTGATAGCTCCAGCTTCTTCTATAATGTCAGTGGTGAGTACGGGAGAAAAATAGCTAGCTCCCAAAATGGTTGGTATTATGAGCCACGAGTACAGCTAGGTATGGGCCGAGTGGGAAGCGATTCCTACACCTCCTCTCAAGGTACCAATGTGTACTTCAACCAAATCAATAGCCTTGTGGGAAGACTTGGTGTTAATTTGGGCAGAGAGTTTGGACCCAAGGAAAATCCCAGTAAGGTTTATGGCAAGCTTTCTTGGAGTCACGAGTTTGGCGGTGATGTGGGCTGGAGCTTGGCAGATAAAAATGGTGATGCTCTTAGCGATATTACTACCTACGGTGGTTCCTGGTGGACTATCGGTTTAGGAACTGCTCTAAAGCTTGCTAATAAGACCTATGTTTATACTGATATTGAAAAGGACTTTGGCGGGAAGATTAATAATGAGTGGCAAATAAATGCGGGCTTGCGCTTTGCGTTTTAAGCAAATCGTCCATATCACTTCATCTGCGTTGTCAGAACTTGCGGTTGTATCCTCGACGTACCTTTAGTACGCCTCCGGGACAATCCTCGTTCCTCCTAGCAGCTGATGCAATCTTGACGATTTGAGATTAGCACACCATGCTGGCGCAATTTTTCGTCAGGACAGAGAATTTTTTGGCGTTATACAAGAAAGGCATGACTTTTCCTCGTAAGAAGGAAAAGTCATGCCTTTTTATTGTGCGCCCGGCGGGCGCACGTTCTAACCGGTGAAAGTCC
>CAZTGQ010000159.1:0-4543 GCA_964613345.1 uncultured Acidaminococcales bacterium
CTACACCGTAGTTCGGAAATTTTCCGGACTACTTTTTTCTATTTTCTTTAAAGAGCTTGAACTCAGGTGCTTTAAAGCTGAGTGAAATTAATAGCTTCAATATTTTCTTTTTGGAGATAAGCTAAAATTTCAGGAGCAGTGAGTGCTGCTAGCTCTGCCTCAAAATCGTGATCCCATTGGCAGTCCTTTACCAGCTCCTCATTATGGGTGCCTGGATGGACCATGATTTCTGTAGTACCTGGGGCTAAATTAGAGAGGATATGCTTCATTTGCTCTACGGTAACTGCTGTACCTGCTACGATTCCTGCGAAATTATGGGGGCAAAGAAAGCCTCTCGCTCTGGCCTTTCTTTCCGCCAGAAGAGCCATGGTAGACAACCCCATGCGTCCGGCTAACTGAATGGGATTGCCGGAAAAACCTGTGAAGAGAGGTGTTTTAGGGATGCGCACTGCGTTAATGTGGTGCTGCTGAGCTAAATCCAAAGCAATATCAATAATGCCCGGTAGGGTATGCATATGCTGATGACTATCTATATGGCTGATTTTTACTCCGGTAGCTAGAACCCTATCCATTTGGGCAGCTAGCTCTAAGCGGACCTGAGGCAAATTGATTTTGCCCAGAAAATATGCTTTTACAAAGAGCAAATAGTTATCTAAAAATACACCCTGGGGGGTGACTAGAGAGGGTATGAGGCTGGGGTCTAAAAGTGGCGTAGCATTTACTAAGGTAAGATGAATGCCAAGGCCTAGCTGAGGATGCTCTTTAGCAAGAGCGATAGCATTTTCAAAGGCAGCACCTGTAGGCATAAGCGTAGCGGAGCGAAGACAGCCCTGGGTCAGAGCTTTTTCCACTGCTTTATTTATGAGCAGATGACGACCGAAGTCATCTGCATTGGCAATAATTCTTTTGTTGTTCATGATAGTCCTTCCTTACGGCAGAAAATTATCTTTTTATTATAGCATATTTGTGCTAGTATATCTTATAAAGATGTCAGAGGGGAGATAGGCTATGAAAAGAATTATTTTCTTGGTTCTTTTGGTTTGCCTTTGGTGCCCGATTTCCTGGGCCGGAGGGGCACCCTACGTAAATGAAGAATATGGGTTTACTGTAAATATTCCTGACGGATTTAAGGTAGCGCCTATGGAGGGTAAGACCACCTTAGGAGCTTACACCAACGATAAAATATTTTTCTATGTGCGCTATATCCTGCCTCAAAGTAATTATAGCGGTACCAATTTTGGTAATATAACTAAGCAGGAGATTGAGGACTTTATTAAAAGGCAACGCTTTGTTTCTGCGGTGAATACTAACAAGTTCACCTATTTGCAGCATGATACTCATGTTAATGGCGATAAGCTCCCCTATTTATGGGCCATGTTTGTTTCAGACCTTAAGCTAGGCGAGCAGCATTTTCGCACTTATCTGCTTAAATATTATTTCTTTAACAAAAATATTATAGTGGAACTGGATTTTCTCATGCCGGAGGAGGAAATGAAAACAGTGGAGCCCACAATAAATAAAATTTTGGACAGTGTAAAATTTAAGCAGTTATATTAAAAAACGGGGAGGCAAGATTATGGACACAGTGTTAAAGGAGCAGTATAGCAAATTAGGACCTAAAGCGGTGGATGCCTTAAACAAAAATGGCTTTCAGGCCCAGTATGTGGATAACAAGGAGGAGGCAGTGGCCGCAGCCTTAAAGCTTATTGAGGCAGGTGCTACCATAGGCATGGGTGGTTCTATGACTGTTAAGGCTCTGGGGTTAAAGGAAGTCTTGGAAAAGGCAGGTCACGTTATTTATGACCATCAGGGTAAACCGGGAGAAGAGGGCGTGAAGCTTCGCCACCAGGAGCTAGGCTCCGATGTTTTCCTTACCAGCAGTAATGCGGTGACTATGGAGGGTGAGCTTGTAAATGTGGATGGCACCGGTAATAGACTGGCAGCCATGATTTACGGACCTAAGAGAATTGTTATGCTAGTTGGCGCCAATAAAATTGTGCGAGATGAGGCTGCCGGTAGAGAGAGAATAAGAATGGTGGCAGCTCCTTTAAATACCCTGCGTTTAAAGCGTCCTACACCTTGCACCGTAACCGGTATGTGTATGAATTGCAAAGGAACTACCAGAATTTGTAATGCTACCCTAGTGCTCCACAGACCCTTAAGTGAAGCTGATTTTCATGTCATTATTATTGGTGAAGCCCTAGGCTATTAAAGTGCTTTATTGTACCAGCCACTGCCCTTGGCAGTGGCTTTTTTGCGCAATTTCACCTGGTTAAGGTAGCTTTAGGGTCAAGCTCAGTAGTAAAGCTAATCTAATTAAAAGCTGGGAGAATGGTAATTGTAAGGGCTAAGCCAAGCAGGGTGTCTTGTTGCAATAAGTAGAAGAAAAATGCTATAATAATACGGTTATAAAGAGAAAGGAAGAGATTTATGGTTACCATTAAGGACCGAGTAAGATTTGTAGAAACAGATCTTATGGCGGTAGTACATCATACCAACTATTTACGCTGGTTTGAGATGGGACGAGTAGCTTATTTAAGAGCTTGTGGTATTGATTTAAATGAACTGCGAGCAGCCGGTTACCTTTTCCCCATTACGGACGTGAGCTGCAGCTATAAGCAATCGGCTCGTTTTGATGATGAATATGAGGTTTCAACCACTTTAAAGGAGCTCACTCGGGTTAAGCTGATTTTTAGCTACGAGGTGAAGAGGCTAAGTGATGGAGCTCTTTTAGTTACAGGCACCTCACAAAATGTTTTTACGGGACCTAAGGGTACCATCGTTAGATTACCGGAAAATTATTTTGCCGGCATTAATGCAGTCTATCAAGAAGATAAGAGGGAGGAAGAATAGTGTTAAGTTTAATAGTGGGAATCTTTAAGCTAGGAGTTTTAGCTGCTATACTGATTTGTATTTATGCAGTAAGGAAAAAATCAGATGATACTAGGATTGTGGTGGAGGAGATTACTTCTCCTAAGCTAGAAAAATTAACAGATCAAGAGGCGGTGCTTTCTGTTACTATGCCTCTGCGTAACCTAGAGCCTGAAATCGGCGTAGCTATGGATGTTTTTGCCAGACCTTATTTGCCTCAGGAGCAATTTCCTTGGGCTAAATGCTGGGGTCAGGTAGAGCTTGCCAGCAAGAGAAGAAATGATGGCTATTTTGAATCTCTTTTGGTGAGCAATAAGGACGCTCATACCTTAATCGTAACCTTAACCCTAGAGGCTACAGGGAATTTACCCATGCCTGAGGTTTTAAAGAAAATGGTAGATATGGATGTGGCTATGTTTTTAGAGGGAGAAGGTCGCAAGGATATTTATCGTAAGAAATACTATTTTACAGTTTTAGCCAGAGATGTAAAGGCCTTGCTAGGAGGTGAAGCTCATGAGTAAAGTCTATGAGATTATTCCTATTCCCACCAGAATTTTAACTGTTCATGATAATATTTGTGATGCTATTATGGAATTTGGTGCTGATAAAATCGGCCCTAGAGATGTAGTCTGTGTGGCTGAAAGTGTTTTGGCCATTACCCAAAACAGAGCTATTAGACCTGACAGTGTAAAGCCCTGCTTTTTAGCTAAAATTCTTTCTCAACTCTTTCCCGGAGTGGGTAGTATTTCTAACTGGAGCAGTATGCAGGCCCTTATGAATGAAGAGGGAGAATATAAAATCCTTTGGGCTTTTATTTGCGGAGCAATTGCCAAGCTAGCCGGTAAGTCAGGTGTGTTTTACGAAAAGGCAGGGGAACAGGGTCGCTTAGTGGATGATGTGACAGGTACCATGCCTCCCTATGATAAGCATATTGTTCTAGGACCTAAGAATACTCCTCAGATTGCCGAAGCCATTGTCGCTAGAACAGGAGCTTATGGCGCTGCCGTAGCTGATGTTAATGACCTAAAGCGCTCCTGTGTTTTGGGTGTATCCCAAGGTGTGGACAGTAAACTGGTGGAGAAAATCCTTATTGATAATCCCTTTGGTAATGCCAGTCAAAAAACACCTATCTGTGTTATTAAAAACTATAAGGAATAAAACATATAGGAAGGAATAAACGAAGATGCAGGAAGTGGTTATTGCAACGAAAAATGAAGGCAAGGTTGAGGAATTTAAGGTGCTCATGGATAAGCTGGGCTTATCCTTTAAATGCTTGAAGGATTTTCCCGATATTCCCGTAGCTCCTGAAAATGGCAAAAGCTTTGCTGCTAATGCCAGAGAAAAAGCTATTTACTATGCAAAGGCTACCGGAGCAATGTGCCTGGCGGATGACTCAGGGCTGGAGGTCTTGAGCCTCAAGGGAGCACCGGGAGTGTATTCTGCTCGCTATGCAGGCGAGGAAGCTACAGCGGAGGAAAATAATCAGCTTCTACTTTTAAATATGCGGATGCAAACCAGACGCAATTGCCGTTTCTATTGCGCGCTGGCCCTAGCTAATCCCGAGGGAAAGGTTATTTTGGAGTCCTCCGGTATTTGTGAGGGCATGCTTTTACATGAACCTAAGGGGACAGGCGGCTTTGGTTATGACCCCTTATTTTGGTCCACGGAGCTG
>CAZTGQ010000160.1:0-4523 GCA_964613345.1 uncultured Acidaminococcales bacterium
TTCTGTGCTACCATGGTAGCACAATTTGTAGGAGCTGCTAAGCTTTTTGCTGCAGTTACGGGCTTTTCTTATCTATCAGGTTTATCTCTTTTCGGCATCATAGTTGTTATTTATACCACAATTGGTGGTTTTAAAGGCGTAGCTATTACCGACAGTATCTGCGCTGTTGCTATGATTTTAGGTATGAGCATACTCTTCTATACTATGCTAAAAACTGCCGGTGGCTACGAAGCCATCATGACTCATATTCAAACTGTTGATCCTGCCATGCTGGAACCTTTTTCCAAAGGGAAAATGCCTCTTTCCCTCTACATCAGCCAATGGCTCTTAGTAGGTATCTGCACCTTGGCTCTTCCTCAATCTGTGGTGAGAAGTATTAGCTACAAAGACACTACCGCCTTGCGCCATGCTATGATCATCGGCACAGTTGTAATTGGTCTTATGACCTTAATCGCTACCTGGGTAGGTGTACTTTCCAAAGGTATTCTCACCGCTCCTACTCTTGCTGCTTATGGCGGCAGCGTGGACAACTTGGTGCCCCAAACCATTATTAAATCTATGAGTCCCTTTTGGGCAGGTGTTACTATTATAGGGCCCTTAGCTGCTACTATTTCCACCGTTTCCTCTCTGCTATTATCCTCATCTTCTTCCATAATCAAGGATGTATACATGAGACAAATAGAGAAAAATGGTCGCAGAGTACACAACGACAAGGTGCGCCGTTTTAGTATGGTCACCACTATTCTTTTAGGCTTTGGCATTTATTTCATCGCCATTGCTCCCCCCAGCGTCATTTGGAAAATTAATATGTTCGCCTTTGGCGGTTTAGAAACTGCCTTCTTCTGGGTTTTGGTTTTCGGTCTTTTCTGGTCCAAAGCTAATAGCACAGGAGCCATTTGGTCCATGTTTGGTGGCGTGGCCGCTTATTGCACCTCCATGGCCCTGGGTATTAAAGTATTTTCTCTCCACCAAATTGTTATTGGTATGTCTGCAGGACTAGTCTTCTTTCTCCTGGGAAATGCCATAGGAAAATGTCCAGGTCAAAATGTCAGAGAACTATTTTTCCCCGATGTGGTTGAGGATGAACAAAATGCTTTAAAGAAATAATACATTCTAAAAATGACCTCCCAATGGGAGGTCATTTTTTATGCTAGTATTGTTTTATTTTTTATAGCCGGTGGTAAAATCCACCAGATTATGCAGCTCATCACCCTTGAGGTAGGCCGCTAAATTGTTACCTGCAATGGTCACAATATTATCCAAGGTAGCAGGTAAATGATAATCTCCGGAAATGTGCGGCGTAATATAAACATTAGGCGTAGACCACAAGGGATGGTCAGCCGGCAAAGGCTCTGGATCAGTTACGTCCACAGCCACGCCGCCTAAATGTCCGCTTAAAGCAGCTTCAACTAAAGAGTCAGTATCAACAGCATTTCCTCTGCCAATATTTAAGAAACAGGCCCCCCGCTTCATAGCAGCAAAACGCTCCTTATTAAATATTTTATAGGTTGCCTTGGTACCGGGTAGAACACTTACTACAATATCTGCCAGAGCAAGCTCCTGATCTAAATTATCCATTGTTGCCATAGCGTCAATATAATCAGGTTTAGCACTGGCTCTCCGCTTAATTCCAACCACATAGGCGCCCAAGGCCTTCACCTTTTTGCCAAATTCACTGCCAATATCTCCCATGCCCACAATCAACACCCTAGAACCAAAGATAGAGGTTACAGTACCCTCATCGCGCCAAAGAGAAGCCTTTTGATTATCATAGTAGCGATACAGCTTTTTCTTCATAGCTAAAAGTAGGGCCAACATATGCTCAGAAAGAGCTAACCCATAGGCACCTGTAGCATTGGTAAGAAGCGTTCCTGTAGGCAAAACACCTTCCTTACAATAGGCATCGGCACCTGCAGAATTTAATTGCAGCCACTTAAGCTTTTTAGCATCTTCTAGCATAGTAGGTGCTACATTACCCAGCAAGACTTCTACCTTCTCTAAATCCTCTGGGCCAACATCGGCCTTCGGAATATATTTTATTTTTTCTTCTCCCGCCTTTAAGTCCAAGAAGCTTCTTTGAGCCTCCGTAACAGGCCATACACATAAAATATTCATTTTCCTTACCCCCTCATTTATAAAATATTTATTATTCCTCCCAGGCAAGCTTTTATTTTTTGCCTAGATGTACAATTGGTTTCCAACCCTTCACCGGAACAAACAAAGAAAAAACAGCTACCAAGGAAAAGATAATACAATAAATTCCTGAAGTCAAAATACTGAGATACATTTTTCTCAGCTGAAAGTTGCCAGCTCTGGCAGCAATAAAGCCTACCGACACACTTAAAAAATAGAGCCCTCCCCACCAGCAAATATCCACTAGCCCAAAGGGATTAAAATGATGAAAGGCATTATATAAAAGCCAAAAGAAGCTAAAAATCAAATACCAGCCAAAGCCACAGCACAACCCAATAGGAATAACATTATCCAGTAGCTTCATAGTAGGATTTTTGCGAAAGACCTGCCACCAATCCTTTTTATATCTGGTAAAAACCTGATAATTTCCCGTACACCAACGTCTGAGCTGAGAAAGCAGAGTTTTAAAATCACTGGGCTGCTCATCATAAAAAAGAGCCTCTTCTAAGTATACAGCGAAAATTCCTTTAAGATTTTGCTGCATAGAAAACTCTATATCCTCGGTAATAGTGGTAGTTTGCCAACCATTCTTTTGAATAAGCTCCCAGGCAAAGGCAAAGCCTGTACCGGATAAAATGGCCGACATACCTAAGTTGGACCTGGGCTTACAATAAAGAGCATCCACGGTCTGCCAGTAAAGAGTATACCAACCACTAATGGTAGAGACATAAGGATTAAGAGCCTGTCTATTACCCATGAGGAGCTTTGCTCCCCGACTAAAGCCATCATTCATCCGCGCTAAAAAATTAGGAGCAGCAATATTATCAGCATCAAAAACGACTACCTGTTTAAAGCTGTCACCATATTTTTCTTTGATTTTATTCAGCCCCCAACGCAAAACCTCTCCCTTGCCGGTACGTGGTCCATCCTCCCTAGCATAAATAAGCGTATGAGGAAAGGCACTAGCCTTAGCAATAGTTCCATCAGTGCAGTGGTCTGCTAATAAAAAAACCTGATAAAGCTGGTGAGGATAATTCTGCTGCTCTAAGCTAGCAAGAAGCTTAGCGATGACTGTCTCCTCATTATGAGCGCATATAATGACAGCGAAGGTTTCCTCGTTAACAGTATTTTTTTTCGGCGGAGTCTTAGAAAAAAGTCCCCAAAGTGTTACTAGTGCCGCCCAGGTAAAAGCCAGGAGCAGCACTATTTGAATAAGCATAGTTAAGAAAAGCATAAGTCATCCCTATCTGTTTTACCAATTAACTAAAAGTAAAATTACTAAAGCTAAACCACCCATGGGATACATAATAACCTCCTGCCCCATGGTGGGCTCCATCATCGCCCAGAAACCCAAGCCTAAAAACATAGCTGTAAAGGTGAGACGTAAAAGTGCCACACTTAATGGTCTGGTAGAGGTTTTTACATCTTTTATTTGTAGCCACAAATCATGATTTTTCCCCTCTAAAAATCTAGGTGAAAAATATTTATAGAGGATAAATCCTCCTAGAAGAGAAAAAGCTACACTGGTTAGTGCTGTGCGACTAAAAGCCAATGTATATGGTGCTAGCCCAAATCTATCCGCAAAAAGTGGCAGTACAAGAGCAGGCGGTACTGCAGCGGTAAAGGCTAAAACTAAAAACATAATATTGGTACGAGGCGTGCCTAAGATAAAATTTTCTTCTCTTTCGCTACGCATGCCCTGCCAAATTCTGTAAGGCAAAAGAGCAGCAGTATAGGCACCAAGAAATCCTCCTAAGGATAGGGGCGAAAAAGCGCCACTGGCTACATCTGCAAAGACACCTCCCAGTGCGCAGGCAAAGGCCCCTGTACGCCCAAATAAAAGTCCGTAAACAATAGGTAGCATATACATTGCTCCTAGGCCTACTACTCCCGGCAATAGCTGAAATTGCTGGGAAAGCAAGGACAAAAGAGCATAAATAACGGTCAGCAAAGCACCAATTTCCAATTTTAAAGTAATACTATTCGTAGACATTTTCTACCTTCTTTCAATTTCCTTGCAAATAATCTATAAGCTGTCTGGCCATACGACCGTTTCTGCCGGTATGAGTCATTTCCCATTTTACCGCTGCCTGATGGAGTTCCTCTCTATCTATGGTTAAATTCTCTTTTTGAGCAATAGTATCCAAGAGGTTAAAATACTCCTCCTGATTCATGGAATCATAATATAGCTTAATACCAAAGCGGTCAGCCGTGGAGACCTTCTCGTTAACACTGTCTACATTATGTAGCTCACTTTGATCCTGATCGTGCCATGTTTCCTTAATAATATTACGTCTATTGGAGGTCGCATAGAAAAGAATATTTTCCGGTCTTACCTCTAAGCCTCCATCTAAAATAGATTTAAGAACCTTATATTCCACTTCAAACTC
>CAZTGQ010000161.1:0-879 GCA_964613345.1 uncultured Acidaminococcales bacterium
GTTTGTCTATTTTTTTAGTCAATATTTCGTTGAAAAAACTTGTAAAAAATATTTTTGTAGAACCATCATTCTCCATATTCGAATGGGCTGATTATAAAGGCGAAAAAGCCACTCTAAGGAGGCCTTCTGCATCCATTGGGGAGCTCTTGCTACCTTACCAATGAGAGCATCTAGGCTGCCTCCCAAACCTATTCTGATGACAGGTTGAAGCTGGGCAGCATTTTCTGCCAGCCAAAATTCCTGCTTAGGTGCACCTAAGGCAACACAGAGAATATTAGCTCCACTGTCATTAATATCCTCAACAATGGACTGGGTCTCTTCTGGAGTAAAATAACCATGATGATAGCCTACAATGGAAATACCGGGATAGAGCTTTTCGCATTTTTCTTTAGCCTGCCTAGCCACGTCCGGACTGGCACCAAAAAAATAAAAGCGTAAATTCTTAGAGTGTCCTATTTTTAAAAGCTCTTGAAAAAGGTCAAACCCTGCTACCCTTTCCGGTACCTGATACCCCAAGGTTCTACCAGCCCATACAGTTCCTGCGCCGTCCGGCAAAACACAATCAGCTTTGTGCAGAATTTCAAAATATCTAGTATTTCTCAGTCCCAGCATGATAATTTCAGCATTGGCAGTAATGACATTGGTAGTAAGCTGCTTTTCCACTCTATCTAAAAGAAAAGAAACAGCCTCATGCATAGTAAAGGGGTGCACCGGCACCCCTAAGACGTTAATTGTAGCATTATTCTTCATAGTAGCATACCATCCGGTAAATTATTTTTCGATGTAGGAATTAACCACCGTAGCATTTTTATTAATACATTTATACTTGTAAACAGGTCGTCCTACACATCCCCTATTAAGCTCCAAATGTAATACATT